>CBHTVU010000179.1:0-8717 GCA_966096785.1 uncultured Gammaproteobacteria bacterium
TGCTGTCGATTTAGTTAAAAATGCTGATGGTGCAATCGTTGGTGTTATCGCTATTAATATTGAAGATGGTGAAACCGTTTATGTAAAAGCCAAAGCAACTGTATTGGCTACGGGTGGTGCGGGTCGTATTTACTCGTCTACCACTAATGCGCACATCAATACTGGTGATGGCGTTGGTATGGCATTGCGCGCTGGCTTCCCGGTGCAAGATATTGAAATGTGGCAGTTCCACCCAACCGGTATTGCCGGTGCTGGCGTGTTGGTAACTGAAGGTTGCCGCGGTGAAGGTGGTTACCTCATTAACAAGCATGGTGAACGTTTTATGGAGCGTTATGCTCCTAACGCCAAAGACCTTGCGGGCCGCGATGTAGTAGCGCGTTCGATGGTTCTTGAAATCCTCGCCGGAAATGGCTGCGGTCCAAACGGCGATCACGTGCTTTTAAAGCTCGATCATTTGGGCGAAGAAGTTCTGGAAAGCAAACTGCCCGGTATTTGTGAGTTATCGCGCACCTTCGCGCATGTTGATCCGGTGCATGCACCAGTACCTGTAGTTCCAACCTGTCACTACATGATGGGCGGTATTCCCACCAATATTAATGGCCAGGCGCTGACTCAAGACGCTAACGGTAATGATGTCGTGGTTCCAGGTTTGTTTGCGTGCGGTGAGGTAGCTTGTGTATCTGTACACGGCGCAAATCGCTTGGGTGGAAACTCGTTGCTTGACCTCGTGGTATTTGGTCGTGCAGCAGGTTTGTACATCGAAAAATCATTGCGCGAAGGTGTTGAACAACGTAATGCAACCCAGGCGGATCTTGATAACGCTCTGTCGCGTTTGAATAAATTGAATACATCTAATACCGGTGAAAGTGCTGCGGTTTTGCGTAAAGAGCTACAAACCATTATGCAAAATTACTTCGGTGTATTCCGCAAAGGCGAATACATGCAGAAGGGTATTCAGCAGCTTGCAGAGCTTAGAAAGCGTATTGAAAACGTATCGATTTCTGACAAGAGCAACGCGTTTAACACCGCTCGTATTGAAGCGCTTGAATTGCAGAATTTGTTGGAGGTTGCTGAAGCAACAGCCATTGCCGCTGAAGTGCGTAAAGAATCTCGTGGGGCTCATGCTCGTGACGACTTTGAAGATCGTGACGATGCCAATTGGTTATGCCACTCATTGTATTTCCCTGGCGAGAAGCGTGTTGCCAAGCGTGCGGTTAACTTTAAACCACACACTATGGATGCCTTCCAACCTAAAAAACGCACTTACTAAAAAGTAACGTACTTACTAATCGGGAATACAGACATGTTAAAAGTTGAAGTTTATCGCTATAACCCTGACACCGATAAAGCGCCGTACATGAAAGCTTACGAGTTGGATACCGGTGGTAAAGATTTAATGGTGTTGGATGTGCTGGAGCTATTGAAAGCGCAAGACGAAGGTTTGGCTTATCGTCGTTCATGCCGTGAGGGTGTGTGCGGTTCAGATGGGATGAATATTAACGGTAAGAATGGATTGGCATGTATCAAGCCAATCTCTGAAGCGACTGGTGGAAGTGGCAAGCTGGTTTTGCGTCCACTGCCAGGTTTACCGGTGATTCGCGACTTGGTTGTCGATATGACCCAATTCTACGATCAATACAAAAAGATCGAACCCTACTTGCAAAATGATACTCCGGCCCCAGCTATCGAAAGACTGCAGTCTCCGGAAGATCGTGAAAAGTTGGATGGTTTGTACGAATGTATTTTGTGCGCATGTTGCTCTACAAGCTGCCCATCCTTCTGGTGGAACCCGGACAAGTTCATAGGTCCAGCTGGCTTGTTGCAGGCTTATCGCTTCCTGGCGGATAGTCGCGATCTTGCCACCGAAAAACGCCTCTCCAATTTGGATGACCCCTTCAGTGTATTCCGCTGTCACGGTATCCAGAACTGTGTGGCGGTATGCCCCAAGGGTCTCAACCCGACACGAGCAATCGGCCACATTCGCAACATGCTTTTACAGAGCGCTACCTAAGGTGGCGCTTTTGTGTATCTGTAATCAGTAAAACTTATGGCTTGGCAGACTTTTGCGGCTAAGCTTCTAAACTGTTCGCTGTCCTCGTCATCTCGACTGAAACGATTGCGACTTAAAAGCGGCGTTTTTTACCACAAGTGGAAAGCGTTATTGTGTAGCTAAACAGCTAGTTGATAGCAGGGTGTCACATCATTCGCGCCTTTAGGACCGAAGTGATGCAAGCCCGTGATTAAGGTGGGTGGAATGCAAGACAGCATTATGGAGCATTTTTGGAGTAGTTCGCACATCTCTGGTGGGAACGCTGCATACGTCGAAGAGCTCTACGACACATATTTACACAATCCCAATGCCGTTTCTGAAGAATGGCGTAATTACTTTGATCAACTGCCGCGCATCAGTGGCGTACTGACACAAGACACTCCCCATTCTGTGATTCGTGCTCAATTTGAGCAGTTGGGTAAATCGCGTGCGCGTACTCTTGTTGCTGCTAGCGCTGCTGGTTCAGGTTCTGTTAGTGCTGAGCATGAGCGCAAGCAAGTTAAAGTCTTGCAATTGATTAGCTCCTACCGTTTCCGCGGCCATCAAAAAGCACAGCTTGATCCCTTGGGATTAATGACACGCGAACCAGTTCCAGATTTAGAATTGAGCTTCCATGGTTTAACCAATGCTGATCTCGACACCCAATTCAATACCGGCAATTTGTTTATCGGTAAAGAAGAAGCGTCTTTACGTGAAATTATTGAGGCGCTCGAAAAAACTTACTGTGGTCACGTTGGCGCAGAGATTATGCACATCACGCCACTCGCTGAAAAACAATGGCTGCAACAACGTCTTGAAAGCGTGCGTTCAAACCCCGAATTTAGTAAAGAGCAAAAATTGGCTCTGCTGGAGCGTTTGACGGCCGCTGAAGGTCTTGAGCGTCATTTGGATAGTAAATATCCGGGCACCAAACGCTTTGGTTTAGAAGGTGGCGAGAGTTTTATTCCACTCGTGGATGCCTTGGTAAAACGTTCCGGTACCTACGGCGCTAAAGAAATTGTTTTGGGCATGGCGCACCGTGGTCGTCTGAACGCGTTGGTAAACGTGTTCGGGAAAAACCCGTCAGAATTGTTTGCTGAGTTTGATGGCAAGCGTTCATTGCATACATCGGGCGACGTGAAATATCACTCAGGTTTTTCATCAAACTTGATGACTCCTGGTGGTGAATTGCACTTGGCGATGGCATTCAACCCGTCGCATTTGGAAATTGTTTCTCCCGTAGTTGAAGGTTCAGTCCGCGCACGTCAAGACCGTCGCAAAGACAAAACCGGCGCGAAAGTTGTACCGATTAACGTACACGGCGATGCAGCATTTGCAGGTCAAGGCGTGGTTATGGAGACATTCCAAATGTCCCAAACTCGCGCTTACGGCACTGGTGGTACTTTGCATATCGTGATCAACAACCAGGTTGGTTTTACTACCAATAAGCGTGAAGATGCTCGTTCAACTGAGTACTGCACCGACGTTGCCAAGATGATCGAATGCCCGATTTTCCACGTGAATGGTGATGATCCCGAAGCAGTATTATTTGTTGCGCAATTGGCTGTTGATTACCGTTACGAATTTAAGAAAGACGTAGTAATCGATTTGGTGTGCTACCGTCGTCGTGGCCACAATGAAACTGATGAGCCATCCGCAACTCAGCCATTGATGTATCAAATTATCCGTAACCAAAAAACCACGCGCACCCTGTACGCCGAAAAATTGGTCGCAGCGAATTTGTTATCGCAAACCGCAGCAGATGAGTTGACAACTAACTATCGCGCCGCTTTGGATCGTGGTGAGCACGTTGCCAGTGGTTTAGTGAGTGAACCAGACCGTTCATTGTTTGTGGATTGGTCTCCCTACATTGGCCACGATTGGTTAACGCCTGCCAAAACCGGTATGGATTTAAAAGCATTGCAATCTGTTGCAAATAAAATGCTTGAGATTCCTGAAGGCATAGTGATTCAAAAGCAAGTTGAAAAAATTTACGAAGACCGTCGCAAGATGGCGGGTGGCGCATTAGCGCTTAACTGGGGTATGGCGGAAACTTTGGCCTACGCAACCTTGCTTGAAGAAGGTTACTCCGTGCGTATGACCGGGCAAGACGTTGGTCGCGGTACTTTCTCGCATCGACACGCAGTCGTACACAGCCAAAAAGACGGTACTTCTGCAACGCCACTGAAAAATATTAATCCATCAATCGATTTCGATCTGTACGATTCTTATTTGTCAGAAGAAGCTGTACTCGCGTTCGAGTATGGTTACGCCACGACTGCACCAAAAGGTTTAGTGATTTGGGAAGCGCAATTCGGTGACTTCGCTAACGGTGCGCAAGTTGTTATCGACCAATTTATTACTTCAGGTGAACACAAGTGGGGCCGTTTGTGCGGTTTAACTATGTTGTTGCCACATGGTTATGAAGGCCAGGGCCCCGAGCATTCTTCTGCACGTTTAGAGCGTTTTATGCAGCTGTGTGCCGAGCACAATATTCAGGTTTGTATTCCTTCAACACCGGCGCAAGTGTTCCATATGTTGCGTCGCCAAGCGATTCGCCCAATGCGTCGTCCGTTGATTGTGATGAGCCCGAAATCCTTGTTGCGTCACAAGCTTGCTACATCAACTCTTGAAGAATTAGCGAACGGTCAATTCCAAAACGTCATTGATGATGTTGCTAATCCAGAAAAAGTAGAGCGTTTGATTCTTTGTAGCGGTAAGGTTTATTACACGCTGTTTGAAGAGCGCGCTGAACGTAAACAAGAGAACGTTGCGTTTATTCGTTTGGAACAACTCTATCCATTCCCGGATGTTGAGCTGAAAAATATCCTCAGCAAATACAAGAATGTGAAGAGCATTGCGTGGTGTCAGGAAGAGCCGATGAACCAGGGCGCCTGGTACAGCAGTCAACACCATTTGCGCCGTATGGCTCACGATCTGTATCCAAATTTATATCTGGAATACGTAGGTCGCGAAGCGTCAGCGGCACCAGCGGGCGGTTACATGTCTGCGCACATTGAAGAACAAAACCGTTTCGTAAATCAGGCGCTGACTGTCCAAGCCAAATAATGTCTGCGTAACCAACTAATACCAAGCCGAGAGAGAAGGAATAGTAATGAGTATCGAAATTAAAGCACCAACATTCCCCGAATCAGTAGCTGACGGCACCATCGCAACCTGGCACAAAAAGCCGGGTGAAGCGGTAAAACGCGATGAGTTAATCGTTGATATCGAAACCGATAAAGTGGTTTTGGAAGTGGTTGCTCCTGCTGATGGCAGCATCGCTGAAGTATTGAAGGGCGAAGGCGATACCGTTCTAAGTAATGAAGTTATTGCTAGATTTGTTGAAGGTGCGGCCGGCGCATCAGCAAGCGCTCCTGCAGCGACAGCACCAGCTGCTGCTCCCGTAGCTGCAGCACCAACACCTGCTGCCAATTCTGAGAAACTTGTAAATCCTGCAGCACGCAAAATGGCCGATGAGAAAAACGTAAATACCGCTTCTGTTTCAGGTACCGGTAAAGATGGGCGCGTGCTGAAAGAAGATGTTGCGAATCATTTGAAAGCCGTTCCGTCGTCTGCTCCAGCTGCAAGCGCAGCTCCGGTTGTAGCGCTTCAGGCAACGGGTGATCGCGTAGAAAAACGCGTTCCAATGACTCGTTTGCGTAAGCGTATTGCTGAGCGTTTGCTCGAAGCATCCAGCACTACTGCAATGCTCACTACGTTTAACGAAGTGAACATGGCACCAATCATGGCTCTACGTGCGAAGTACAAAGATCAATTTGAAAAAGCGCATAACGGTTCACGTTTAGGTTTTATGAGTTTCTTCGTAAAAGCAGCTGCAGAAGCTTTGCGTCGTTTCCCGGCTGTTAATGCTTCTATCGATAACAACGACATCGTTTATCACGGTTATCAAGATATTGGTGTTGCAGTTTCAACTGACAAGGGTTTGGTTGTTCCTGTACTGCGTAACGCAGAAAGCATGAGCCTTGCTGGTATCGAAAACACCATTCGTGATTTCGGTGCGCGTGCGCGTGATGGAAAGTTAGGTATTGAAGAAATGTCAGGTGGTACCTTCACCATCACCAATGGTGGTACTTTTGGTTCATTGCTTTCAACGCCAATTTTGAACCTGCCACAATCTGCAATTCTTGGCATGCACAAAATTCAAGAACGCCCGATGGCGGTTAACGGCAAAGTAGAAATTCTGCCGATGATGTATTTGGCATTGTCTTACGACCACCGTTTGTTGGATGGTAAAGATGCAGTGCAATTCCTCGTAGCAATTAAAGATTTGCTCGAAGATCCAGCGCGCATTTTGTTAGAGATTTAAGGTTTTAGAAATTTAATTTATTTTGCCGTCATTCCCGCGCAGACGGGAATCCATTTTTAAACGAGGTGGACACTCGCCTGCGCGAGTATGACGAACTCAAAATTACAAAACATTTTCAGCAAACTGAAATTGTTTTTTTACGTAAATGATTACTGCTCACAAGGCGTTAATCGAAATTAATAAAAATTGAAGCTAGTAAAACGCTAGCCAATTAAAAAGCAGGAACATAAATTATGTCTGAAAAATTTGATGTGATAGTTATCGGCTCAGGCCCTGCGGGTTATGTCGCCGCTATCCGTGCCGCACAATTAGGTTTGAAAACCGCGTGTGTTGAGAAGTGGAAAAACGAAGAAGGCAAAGGCGTTAATGGCGGTACTTGCTTGAACGTAGGTTGTATTCCTTCCAAAGCATTGCTCGATAGCTCTTACAAATATCACGAAGCGAAAGATGATTTTGCAGTTCACGGTATTACTACTTCAGGCGTAGAAATTAATGTTCCTTCGATGATTGCGCGTAAAAACCAAATCATCAAAAATTTAACCGGCGGTATTTCCGGGTTGTTTAAAGCAAACGGCGTTACCAGTTTGTTCGGCACCGGAAAATTGTTGGCTGGCAAAAAAGTTGAAGTGACTGACTTTGAAGGCAAAGTAACCACTTACGAAGCAGAAAACGTAATTCTCGCGTCTGGTTCTAACCCAATTAATATTCCACCAGCTCCTGTTGATAACGATGTAATTGTTAACTCAACCGGCGCATTGGAATTTGCTGAAGTTCCAAAACGTCTCGGAGTAATCGGCGCTGGCGTAATTGGTTTGGAATTGGGTTCTGTGTGGAATCGCCTCGGTTCTAAAGTGACTGTGCTGGAAGCTCTCGATAGTTTCCTTGCAATCATGGATCAACAAATCGCCAAAGAAACTCAAAAAATCCTCACCAAACAAGGTTTGGATATTCGCACAAGTTCACGCGTAACTGGTTCAAAAGTTAACGGCAAAGAAGTGACCGTAACTTATTTGGATAAAGACGGAAAAGAACAACAAGAAACCTTTGATAAGTTGATCGTTTGCGTTGGTCGTCGTCCATTTACTGAAAACTTATTAGCTGGTGACAGCGGTGTAAATCTCGATGAACGCGGTTTCATTTTCGTTAACGAATTCTGCGCAACCAACGCTCCAGGCGTTTGGGCAATCGGCGACGTAGTTCGTGGCCCGATGCTCGCACACAAAGGCTCAGAAGAAGGTGTGATGGTTGCTGAGCGTATCGCTGGCCAAAAATCGCAAATGAATTACGACATTATTCCTAATGTTATTTACACCCATCCAGAAGTTGCTGCAGTAGGTAAAACTGAAGAGCAAGTTAAAGCATCTGGTGAGCCTTACAACGTTGGGACTTTCCCATTCGCTGCTTCTGGCCGCGCTATGGCAGCCAACGAAACCCAGGGCTTGGTAAAAATTATTGCTCACGCTGTAACTGATCGTATTCTTGGTGCCCACATTGTTGGCCCAAGCGCAGCCGATTTGGTTCAGCAGGTTGCGATTGCAATGGAATTTGGTTCCAGTGCAGAAGATTTAGGCATGATGGTGTTTGGTCACCCAACCTTGTCTGAAACGATTCACGAAGCAGCGTTGGCGGTGCATGGTCATGCCATCCACATCGCTAACAAGAAGAAGCGTTAATCACATCGAAAATGTGAAGTTAAATGTGAAGAGAGTTCCGTAGAGTTCTCATCCCAGGCGGCCATCTACTCACAAGGTTTTTGGCCATCGATAACCCCAGTTGACACACTCACTCCACAAATGTGTTCAACTTCGTCAAATGGAACAACACCATGAATTTGCACGAGTATCAGGGTAAGCAATTGTTTGCCCAATATGGCTTGCCAGTCTCTAAAGGCATTGCTGCCGCAACTGTTGAAGAAGCTGTAGCAGCTGCGGATCAAATCGGCGGCGATACATTCGTCGTTAAAGCGCAAGTTCACGCTGGTGGCCGCGGAAAAGCGGGCGGCGTGAAGCTGGTTAAGAGCAAAGAAGATATCCGCGCTTTCGCTGAAAAATGGTTAGGCAAAAATTTGGTTACTTACCAAACTGACGAAAAAGGCCAACCAGTAAGCCGTATTTTGGTTGAGACCTGTACTGACATCGCTAAAGAGTTGTATCTGGGCGCTGTAGTTGACCGTTCCAGCCGTCGCATCGTGTTCATGGCCTCTACCGAAGGTGGTGTTGAGATCGAGAAAGTTGCACACGATACTCCGGAAAAAATCCTGAAAGTTGCAGTTGATCCGCTGGTCGGCGCTCAGCCTTTCCAGGGTCGCGATTTGGCTTTCAAACTCGGTTTGGAAGGTAAGCAAATCAATCAATTCGT
>CBHTVU010000180.1:0-8575 GCA_966096785.1 uncultured Gammaproteobacteria bacterium
CATAAGGTGAGTAAATTATCGCGCGATGATTTTAATGAAGTGCGAGGAATGTTTTGTACTATCGCTAAGGGTGGCGGTAGTTTGCTTGAACAAGAACCGGAACCCTCTCAAGGTGGCGCGCAATATATTAACGATAACCCGGCCCCCTGGCCCTAGAGAAGGATTAGTATTCCTGGCGCAAGAGAGACACACGCCATTTCGTAGCTAATGCCGGGACAAAAAGTAAATATCCGTCAGTTTTATTAATTCCGTCACTTAAAAATCATACAAATATACTAGAATATCGATTCTTGTCTTAATGCTAGTTACTGTTTAATAAGACATACACTAAAGCCGTTTTTAAAATAAAAGCTGTCTTAAAATAAAGTTATATTTCGGCAATTGGCGCATAAATCTCAAAGCTTTACAGTCGTGACTCTTAAGTTTTTTCTGTTTAGCTTCAGCCATCCCCCTCAGTATTATTCCGTGGATGTGGTATTTGGTCATTTATCTGCTCAAGCGTTTTGCTTTGAGCCGGAGCTGTCTATACCCAAAATTCAACGCGGAGAATCCAAGTGAAAAAAATAATACTCAAGCATCAAATACAGCAAATTTATCTATTGAAGAAAGTCGTGATTGCGACCTCATTATTAATGGCCTCACAAGCATGGGCATCATGTACTTATACGATAATCAATAATTGGGGCACAGGTTTTACCGGTGAGATCAAGGTCACCAACAACACGTCACAAACTGTTAACGGATGGTCAGTGTCCTGGCAGGAAACCAGTGCAAATATCACCGCTGCGTGGAATACATCTTTAAGTGGAAGTAACCCCTACTCTGCTACATCATTAAGTTGGAACGGTAATCTTGCACCAAATGCATCTGCAAGTTTTGGTTTTCAGGGTGAAGGCACTGCTGCTGTGCAGCAGCTTAGTGGAAGCTTGTGCGGCACTGCTATGTCGTCAGCAAGTAGCGCGATAAATAATTCAAGCTCCGTCAGCTCAAGTGTTTTTAGTTCGAGCTCGAAAACCAGCAGCTCGAACTCAACCGTAAAAAGTAGTTCAAGCAGTCTGACTAGCTCAAGCAACTTAAGTAGTTCGAGTAAAACGTCTTCATCCATTGCATCTTCAATGTCTTCATCACGAGCTTGGTCATCCAGCTCTTCTGCTGCAACAGAAAATAGCTGGACTTTCGAAGAAAATTCGCTTGGGTTCTGTAATGATTCAAGTAGAGTTCTTACCAATCATTCCGGCTACACCGGTGTTGGATTTTTTGACAGCGACAACACGTTGAATGCAACTTTCAGCTTGAGCATATCGGCAGCCAGCTCAAAAACTTATGCTGCGAAAATTCGATTTGCCAATGGTAGTTCCGCGACCAGACAAGCTGCAATTTATGTAAATGATAGTAAAATTCAAAATGTAAACTTTTCCAGTAATGGCAATTGGGATCAGTGGCAAACACTGACAGTAAATGTGCCGCTCAATGCCGGAAATAATACTGTGAAAATTATTTCTGAAACCAATGACGGTTTGCCCAATATCGACAACCTGATTGTAACTGGTAACGGAATCGCACCAGCGGCCTGCACTACCACGCCTACAACATCAGACTGTAACAGCATTACCAATCAGCCAATTTTAAAAGTTGCAAGTGATGGTTCAGCACAATTTAGAACAGTTACGGCGGCCTTAAATACTTTATCAACGTCAAATACGACGCCAACGCAGATTCGTATTAAACCCGGCACCTATCGCGAAAAAATAACGATTACTAAACCCTACATTACTTTCTGCGGTGAAACCGGAAAACAAGCGTCCACGATTCTCACCTACAATGACGCCGCGAGCGGAATAAAATCTGATGGAACTACCATTGGAACCTATGGCAGCGGAAGTGTTTCCATTAAAACCAATGACATTTCCATGGAAAATATCACCATCGAAAATTCATTTGGTGTTGGTTCGCAAGCGGTTGCACTCTTGGCTCAGGGCCAGCGTTTGCAATTCCGCAATTGTCGTTTATTAGGTAATCAAGACACGCTCTATGTACACAGCGGAACCCAGTACTATCGCAATTGTTACATTGAAGGTACCGTGGATTATATTTTCGGTGCGGCCACAGCAGTGTTTGAGAATAATACAATTCACAGTGTTGGTTACGGTACTGCGGTGACTGCGCCTAGCACCGATCAAGGTGTGCCATTCGGTTTGGTATTCCTGGGTGGAAAATTAACGGCCAGCTCAAATGTTAATACGGGGGCGGTCGCGCTTGGTCGCAATTGGAGACCTTACGGTGCTGCTGCGTATATTCGCACTGAACTCGGATCGCATATTTCCGCTGTGGGCTGGGTAAAAATGAGCGAAAATATTTTGGATACTGCCCGCTTCTCCGAATATTTAACCACCGGTGCAGGTGCTAATCCATCAGCTCGCGCCTACCAATCATCGCAACTCACAGCATCCCAAGCTGCGACTTACAATATCTCAAATATTTTCGGTTCCTGGACACCGAGTTTTAGTAAGTAATTTTTAAAGGAATATTTTTGAGTGATCGCTGCGCTTCTCATTAGTAGTAGATAATGTGCGCAGCGATTATTTAAATTTTAAATCCGAAATAATTGGATTCGACGATTACATTTGATGCATCAAGATGAACCGAATTTTATTCGTAAATAAATCCAATAACTCACCGCAATCGTTAGCGACAAAATGCACGGAAGTAAAATTGCCTCAAATGCAAACATCTTGAATGAGATGGCACCCACAATACCACCGCAAATAAATCCCAAAATTAAAATTAAGTACAAAATTATTTTTCTTTTGTCGGTTGGTTGACCACGAAATCTAAGCCCAATCATTATACCTATATCGGTAAACAGGCCTGATACGTGTGTCGTTCTAATGACGGCTCCGCTGTAGGTACTTGTGAGCGCATTTTGTAGCCCACATGCTGCAGACGCGAAATAGTAACCGTACAAAGAGTTACTATTTAAGAGTAGAAAAGCAATGAAAAGAAATAGAGACTCAACAAAAAGAGCAAAACTGTAACGTCGTCCCAGCTTCAATGCTGTGTTTCCTACTATAAAGCCGCTCAATACCGCGCCCATTAAAAAACTTAACGCGAGTGAGAGCAGATGAATTACTTCGGGTGTATTAAGACTGGCTATTTCTAAAGACAGGAACGTAGAAGTTCCTGTTAAATGAGACACCGCTTGATGTTTAAACCCCAATAATCCGACGGAGTTAATTGAACCTGCAATAAACGCGAGGCAGAATCCGCCAAACTCAACCCATCGTGGTAATTTGTTAATCATTCTTAACTACCGACCTGCTTGTCTTAGTTTGAGTTTAGCGAATTTTCAATATTTTACCCGTAGCGAATAAATAACTGTCATGCGTCATACAACAAACATATTGTTGCATCAGGGATTAACATCTTGCGGTGGATGCTTGCTAAACCAGTCAACAATGGATGGCATATTGCCTTCAAAATCCCCGGGTACCGATATATTCAGTACACCTGCCTTGCTTGAACTTCGATTTTGAAAATCGTGGGTGGTACCGCCTGCCGCTAATACAAACGATCCTTTAGCTGCATCAATCCATTTATCGCCCAAAAGAAAACTCATGGTTCCTTCTAATACGTAGAAAACGTCATCTTCATCATGAGAGTGCGCGCCTGGCCCCTGCGTATTGGGTTCTAGCCACCATTCAGAAATAGAATATTTATTGGCTGTTTCTGCTGAATCCGCCTTAAATACAGCACTTATACGGCCCATGTCGTAAGGGCGTCCTTCGTCTGGAGCCAGATAAATATTTTTGCTTTGTTTCGTGGTTTCATTAGCGCTCATATTAGATCCTTAATTTTTACCGCATGACTTATTTCTGACTTTGATGGAGAAATTATTTTTAAGCAGCCGACCATCCACCATCAATTCTTTTTTTCATAAATACACTTAACGGGTGTTCTGGATAATCACCGAATGCACCACAAGTGTCAAAACCATGCTTCTTATAAAATGCTAGCGCTTCAGGTTGATAAGGTCCGGTTTCAAGTTGTAAAAGTTCGCAATCACGCTTCGCGGCTTCATATTCCAATCGAGCCAATAGTTTAGCCGCTATGCCCTGACCGCGATCTTGTGGCCGAACAAACATACGTTTAAGCTCAGCAGATTCATCATTCATTACTAGAGCGCCGCAACCAATAGCAACGCCAGTGTCATTGCGTGCAACCGCGAATAAAACATTTTCCTGTTCAAGCGTGGTCAAATCGAGGGCATAGCGTGCTTCTGCAGGATACAAGGTGTCTTGATATGTATCTAACTCTTCAATAAGCGCAGTGATTTCAGGTTGATTGGGAGATTCAAGGTGTATGTGCATAAAAAAATGTCCTTAATTGCAAATCCAGATTAATAATCTACTTCCAGAATAAAAATAAAACCAGCGAATCTCGAATATTTTTTAAATATTATACAGGGTATGTTAAACAATCTGCGGCCTATGTTCAGCCGAATTTGCGTCAGCTATGACGTATGGCAGCACCAGCAATTGATTGCCGGGCTGAAGGAAGTTGAATTTAGCGATAAGTTCCGCTGCAAATAAATAGCGAACAGAAGCTAGCTATTATTCTAAATAATCTTTCTAACTACACTTTATCCGTTACATCACCAATCGCATCTTTTATCACTTTTGATGCAGCAACTTTTTCGTCGTTGTTGATGGTTTCAACTACGACAACATATTGATCATTGGTAATGGCGTCGTGGACTAATTCCGAAAGTGGTTTTATTTTTTCGGCGGCACCTGCACTGGCTCCGATTAAACCGCCCAAAGTTGCACCCCAACCTAATAAAACCAGTGGTGCGATTAAGGGGCTCGCGACGAATAATGTTACGTTTGCTGCAATTAAGCCCACTTCAATAAGCGCACCTATTCCTGTGCCCACGGCGGCGCCTATGCCGCTGTCGATTAAAATATCTTTTAATACTTTGTCATCGCTATCATTAGCGATGTGATCTGGCATTAAAGAATTTTTGTCGTAAATATGAATGCGATCACGCGGAATTCCATGATCAGCAATTTGCACCACAATATTTTCTGCATCGGTACGGTTTACAAAAAAACCTGAAACATAATGACGTTGAGTGTCCATATCAAATACCTCTTTTTTCAAGGCGAGCATCTGGTAGTAGATATTCGCAAACCAATTTGTGTGGTCGATGTGTTTACTCACTGATATTGCCAAGCTGTCACCCCCGAAAAAAAGTAGCTGGTTTATGGATATGATTTGGAATTTACACTTACCTCTACCCAATGCTCTTTACCGTCATCAACCAGATTGATGCATTGGTCATGTTGGAGAACGCCATCCAATGCAACGTGATCGACAGCACCACTCACATCGCCCGCTGGAATTTGCATTACTTTGATGCGATAAATGGAACTGCCGAAACGGTAATTGATGGAGTAGTGATCCCACTCCGCAGGCATGCAAGGCAATACGCGTAAACAATCGCCTTCGCGTTTAAGGCCAAGCAGTGATTCCATGATTAAACGGTAGGTTAAACCCGCTGAACCTGTGTACCAGCTCCAGCCACCGCGACCCGTATGAGGGGGAATGGCATAAACGTCTGCAGCAACAACATAGGGTTCAGCTTTATAAACGCTAATTTCTTCGTCGGAACCTGTGTGGTTTAAGGGATTGATAAGCCGCATCAAATCCCACGCTCGACGGCTATCGCCTAGCGCAGCAAACGCCATGGCCGCCCAGACAGCTGCGTGGGTATATTGCCCGCCATTTTCGCGCACACCAGGTACATAACCTTTGATGTACCCGGGATTCATAGGTGCTTTGTCAAATGGTGGATCGAGCAACTGAATAATACCGCTATCGCGTCGCACCAGATGTTGGTCAAGTGCACTCATTGCCAGCCTGGTGCGCTCCGGGTTACCCGCTTTGGAAAGTACGGACCAGCTTTGGGATATAGAATCAATTGCGCACTCGGCATTTGCGGATGATCCAAGCGGGGTGCCATCGTCAAAATAAGCACGTCTATACCAGCCGCCGTCCCAGGCATTTTTCTCGATGTTTTCACGAAGGGTATCGGCTTGGGATTCGCAACGCTTGGCAAATTCCGCATCCTTTTTCAGAAGCGCAACTTTGGCAAAAGATGTGAGCACATCGTAAAGCAGGAAGCCCAACCACACGCTTTCGCCTTTGCCGTGGATACCCACGAGATTCATACCGTCATTCCAGTCCCCAGAGCCCATAAGCGGTAAGCCATTAACACCAAACCTCAACCCATTCTCAATCGAGCGAACGCAGTGTTCATAAAGGCTACCCGTTTCAGTGCTGTGAGCTGGCAGGTCGTAATAGGACTCTTCGTCCGGTGCAAGGGGACGCCCTTGAAGGAATGGCAGGACTTCGTTGAGAACACCTGTGTCGCCTGTGCTTTCCAGGTAACGGCAGGTGACTAAAGGCAGCCATAGATAATCGTCGGAACAGCGGGTACGCACGCCGCGCCCAAGTGGGGGATGCCACCAGTGTTGGACATCACCTTCAGGATATTGGCGCTGGGCACACCGCAAAAGATGCTCGCGCACCAAGCCAGGCTGGGTATGCAATAAGGCCATGGAGTCCTGGAGTTGATCGCGGAAACCATAGGCACCACCAGACTGGTAGAAACCGCTACGGCCCCATATACGGCACACCAGGGTTTGATACAAGAGCCAACCATTGGCCAGCAAATCCAGGGCTGGGTCAGGTGTATGTACCTGCACGCGACTCAAGGTGTCTTGCCAGAAATCGCGGACTTTTTCTAAGGCTGCGCGCGCCGTTCCCATGGTCCGCAAGCGTTGCGCCAGATTGCGGGCATGCTCCAGGTCGCGACCAGCACCAAGGCGGAAGATGATTTCGCGCTCTTCACCATGAGCCAGCTTGAAAGGAACCTGGATTGCGCCGCAGGGATCAAGACCAGCGCCTAAACGTCCGGACAAGCGAGCGCGCAACATGGCGTCGGGATTATTAATCGAACCATTACGCCCCAGAAATTCGGCGCGGTCTCCGCTTAGGGTACGGGATGCATCATCTACATCGAAGAAGGCTATGCGCCCGGCAAATTCAGTGTTGTAGGCGTTGCGGGCGAAGAGTGCGCCGCTACGCGGGTCGATTTCGGTTACCAAATGCATGGCGGATTTGGAGCGCAAATCGCCCAGTACCCACTCTACATATCCGGTAGCGGATAAACGTCGCATACGTCCAGATTCATTACGAACCTTAAGGACGGAATACTTCACGCTCTCGTGTAAGTCCACGTAAACCCACAATTCTGACCTGATTCCACCTTCCACATGTTCGAACACGCTATAGCCAAAACCGTGACGGGTGATATAAGTGGCTGTCTGCGAGGCATCTACCAATTTGGGCAGAGGTGTTGGTGTCCAATAATGACCGGTTTCTTCATCGCGCAGGTAAATAGCCTCGCCTCCGGTCGCGCCTACAGGGTCGTCACTCCAGGGTGTGAGGCGGAACTCATGGGCATTTTCACTCCAGGTATAGGAAAGCCCACTCTCGGTGACTACGGTTCCAAACTCCGGGTTAGCCAAAACATTAACCCAGGGCACAGGTGTTGTACGGGTGTTGCTGGTGTTAATAATGTACTCGCGACCATCGCTACTGAAACCACCCAATTGATTTGCTAACACGAGCTTTTCAGTGGGTTCCTCCAACTTTTCCGCAGGCTCAACGCGGTACATACGAGTGAGGGCCAAGCGCCCTACCCGGTTATCAGTCAAATTACGTTTATTAATTTGCTCAACCAAACTGCCTTCACTATCCACAATCACCGCACGGGCAACGGTTTGCAGCAAAATGCGGTCTTCATGGGAAATTTGGTCCGCAGAGCGCACAAAGATGCCACCGGGGCGATCAATCAACTGGGCTTCAGCACCGGATGCAATCAAGCCCATGATCTGGTCGTGCAGGTTTTGGCGATAGCCCACGTGGTCTTCGTTCCAGATTACCAAGTCCACTTTCAAGCCTTTCAAACGCCAATAGGTATGACATTGCACAAGCTGGCGAGCAGTTTCGATGTAATCTGAACTTGCCATTTTCAGCAGGACTATCGGCAAATCACCCGAAATCGCATACCCCCACAAGCCTGATTGCCCACGACGGTTTTGGATAAGAACATGGGGGTCGGCACGTAAACTCGGGTTGGCAAACAACACCGAGCGAGCCAGTTTGCGGAACAGTAATGCGTCAGTCTCGGAAGCGTTTATCTGCCGTAGGCGAACGCCGCTATGGGTGTTCGCTATATCAAAAATACGGTCGGCAAAATGACGGTCCTGGTATTTTTCTACCATGGCCATACTTAGAGCGCGGCTATCTGCAGCACCTGATACAAAATCCAGGGTGACGGATTGCTCTGCTTCCAAGGTAACCTGAGTGCGGATCGCGACTATAGGGTCTAATACCGAACCCTGGCTGCCAGACAGTTTTCCGCTCTCCAATAACACCTTGGGGTGCGCGAGATTGCGGCCACGTCCGATAAACTTCATGCGGTCAGTTTCGTAGGACACATCGTCCA
>CBHTVU010000181.1:0-8470 GCA_966096785.1 uncultured Gammaproteobacteria bacterium
TTAAGAAAATCCCAAATAAACCAAAACTTAATAAGACTAAATTAGAAGGTTCCGGTAGCGGTGCGACTTCGTGTTTTAAATCCCATCCGATTACATCAAATGCCAGCAAATCAAATCGGCTAACCTGGAATGTTTCACCGTAACTGGTTGTAGGGTCCATAATGCCAAGGCTCGCATTATCTTTCCAATGGCCAGTTTGTTCACCATCGCCCTGGAAAGAGCCGGTTGCCCAGGCATTATTTATACGAGCATCTTTCGAACATTTTCCGTCAATCGCAAAATGTTTGGATGTGTTGCCCGCTCTCCAATCAATGTCAGCGCCCATTTGCTTGCTTTCATCAGAGCAACGTGTGAAGTCGAGAGGTGTGGTGAAGAAGGAGTAATCTGTATCTGAAAATGCAGAGTTATAAACGAAAGAATAATAATCGAGAACATCCACGCCGCTATCAAATCCAAGCGAGTGTCCTATTTCATGCAAAGCTGCACCAAAAAATTCTATGCTTCCCGCTGCTATACCATCGCTCGAATCGAAATCAAAATTAAAATCACTATTGAAGGTTATCTCTGCGTCTATACCACTATCATCTGCACTAATGAGACCTAAAGCTTTAGCGTTAGCGCGTGTCATCTCCACATTTTGAACATTGGTTTGGGTATAATCCTGGTTGCCATAAAAAGCCGCAGACTCGGAAGTGCCGTTCATTAATTTGTTGTAACTATCGCCTTTAGGCAAACCGTTCACCATGATGTAGTCAGCGCCACTTTTTACATCTGCAGCTAGTGCCGTTTTCATAAAGGAATAATTTGTGTTGAGATAATTAGATCCGGTTTGGCCGATAGTATTGCTGCCTAATACTGAGAAACTTGAGCTGATATTTACAGTTACATCGTCGGTAAAAAGAGATTCCCACACATTCGCTGCTCTTCTAAAGTCAGAGTTGGCGGCAAGATTACCTGTGTCGGTTAAATTAATGAAAAGGGCGTTGGAGGGAGCGGAAGCACATATTGTGGAAATGAAGGCCACACTGCACAATATATTTTTTGTCGTTGAAAACATAATTTTCTTCCTGCGTGAATTCGTTTGAAGAAGTACATGCTCTGAATAAAATATAGCATTGATATTGGCAAACCTGTGGGCATTATTCCAAATTGATTATAATCATTGCTCATCACAAAAAATCGATTACGATAAAAATTAATTATTATGTGCTAAATGTTACGCATTTTTTCCGGATACTTGTTTGCATTGCACGCTAATGGTGTGATGAAACAAATATTGCTGTAAAAAAATTTAGCGTTGAAATGTTTATTTATGCGGCGAAATAGAGTTCATTGGTGCCATTTTTTCTGTGAATAGATTTAATGAACTGTCCTGGATAAATATTTTTTGCGGAATTTAATCGTTGGATATTTTATTTTTCTATTTTTTATTTTCGGTTTGTGAAAAAAATGCCTGATCGGGTTCCCTTGATCAGGCATTTTTATTTGGCGATTATACTCGATGTGCTATTTGAAAGTTGCCCAAATAGGACAGTGATCCGATGCCTTTTCCAATCCCCTAATAGTGTAATCAATGCCAGTTTCAACACAGGACTCGTGCAATTTATGTGTCGCAAGAATCAGGTCAATTCGTAATCCGCGTTTCGGATTATCATCAAACCCTCCGCTGCGATAATCGAACCAGCTAAATAAATCGCTGGTGTCCGGATTAAGTTCACGAAAAGTGTCCTTGAATCCCCATTCCAGCAACTGATTTAACCACACGCGCTCCTCTGGTAAAAAGCTGCATTTTCCGGAGCGAAGCCAGCGTTTACGATTATCTTCTCCTATGCCTATATCGCAATCCTGATGAGATATATTCATATCCCCCATCAAAATAATATTGTGCTCAGCGGTATAGCTGGTAGTTAAAAAATTTAACAAGTCACCATAAAATTTTTCTTTTGCAGGAAACTTTACGGGATGATCGCGGCTTTCGCCTTGAGGAAAATATCCATTGAACACGCTGACCTCACCCAGAGGTGTGTCGAATGTTCCTCCGATAAAACGTTTCTGTGCTGTTTCATCGCAGGTTGGGAAACCTTTAAAGGTTTGCTTGAATGGATATTTGGATAGGAGTGCAACACCGTAGTGGGTTTTCTGGCCGTGAAATGCAAAGTGATAGCCAAGCTTCTCAATTTCCGCAATCGGAAAATCCGGGTCGTTTACTTTGGTTTCCTGTAAGCCAATGAAGTCGGGTGCATGTGTATCGACCACAGCCTGCAAATGAGCCAAGCGTTGGCGAATACTATTTACATTGAATGATATTGCTTTCATAACATAAGTTCCGGGCTATAAAAAAACCCGAGTTACTCAACTCGGGTTTCTGGTGGCAAGTTTATCGCTATTAAATTTTGTCAGCTTTCTGAGCAACCTGTTTTTTTGTTTGCAAAATAAAGTCACCTAAAATTCTACCGGTCTCAACCAGATATGGATCTTTTTCAGGTTCGAGATCTTTTTTCTTTGGTTCGGCAGCTTCATCTTCATCTTTCTTGGTTTCTTTGGCTTTGTAATCTGCATAATTTGCATATACAGCTTCGCCTTTGGCTTTACGTTTTTGGTTTTCAAGCTCCAGGGTGCGCTGCTCAATTTTTTGCTGTTCTTGCTGACGGGTTGTTAATTTTAAAGAGAACACTTTT
Source organism: uncultured Gammaproteobacteria bacterium (assembly GCA_966096785.1). Classification (GTDB taxonomy): domain Bacteria; phylum Pseudomonadota; class Gammaproteobacteria; order Pseudomonadales; family Cellvibrionaceae; genus Cellvibrio. Next base: position 2,679 of record CBHTVU010000181.1, read on the forward strand.
TTGCTATTGAGCTCTTCGTAAAAAGCCGCTTGTTTTGTTAAATACACAAAATCCGGATCTGTTTTCATGCGTTCTTCATGCGATGGTTTTAACGCAGGAAGCAGTGCGCTTATGTTGTTGTAGGTCTCGTGAGGTGCCGCATGAATTTGGTCCCAGGGCAGGGCGTTCTCATAACTGCTTTCGCCAAGTTCTTTGGTGTTAACCAGACTTGGTAATTCGATATCAGGAATCACACCGCGATGTTGGGTGCTGTCGCCAGATACGCGATAAAATTTGGCTTGGGTGATTTTAATATTGCCTTCACCTTTTTCGATGGGCATATAACTTTGTACCGAGCCTTTACCCCATGTGGTTGATCCCACTACGAGACCGCGTCCGTAATCCTGAATCGCACCGGCAAAAATTTCTGAAGCAGATGCGCTAAAGCGGTTAATAAGCACGATCAATGGGCCGCGATACACTGCAGGCGTAGTGGCGCGCACGTCGCGTGATATCGTATTGTTACTTTGACGAATTTGCACTACAGGGCCCGGATCGATGAACAGATTGGTCAATATGGCTGCTTCAGGTAATGAACCTCCGCCATTTTCGCGCAGATCCAGCACCAACCCATCAATGTTTTCCTGCTTTAACTCCTGAATTAAACCATAGACATCGCGACCTATACTTGAGCTAGGGTCGAAGTTGCCGTAAAAAACAGGAATATCTATTACACCGAGCTTAAGATTTTGTTCGCCATTTTTTATATTTAACACCGATTTTTTTGCTTTTTGATCTTCAAGTTCAATTGTGTCGCGTTTAATGGGAATAATTTTATGCTCGGTTACTGTTGGATCTGCAGCAATTACCTCCAGGCGAACGATGGTACCTTTTGGTCCTTTAATTTTCTTGACCACGTCCGTAAGACGCCAGCCGATAATGTCTTCAAACTCACCTTTTTCTCCCTGAGCGACGCCAATAATTTTATCATTGGCTTTTAGTTGCCCTTGCTTTTCTGCCGGGCTGGCGGGAATGAGGCGAGCCACTTTTGTGTAATCTTCATCTACTTTTAATTCTGCACCTATGCCTTCAAATTTGTTGGTCATACTGGTAGCAAAGTTTTGTGAATTATCGGGTGACAAATAATTTGTATGAGGATCGTAAAGTGTGGTGAGGGCATTCATCATAATACTGAATACTTCTTCAGCTGTTTGCTGCTTGAAATAGCGCAGTTGGGTGACGTAGCGTTTACGCAATGTTGTTCTGCTTTCTTCCAAAGATTTACCGCTTAACATGGAACTCAGCAAACTGGCTTTAATGTGTTGTAGCCAGAGTTTATCGGCGGCATCTGGATTTGCAGGCCAGCTTTCATCTTTACGGTCTGAATTGAAGTTTTCATCTGCGTCAAAATTGAACTGGATTTTTTTATCATCAAGCATTGCGATTACACGGGTGAGGCGATCACTAAAACGTTCACCAAACCGGTTATAGACCGCGAAACCGTTGCTTAATCTTCCCGCTTTGAAGTCATCGTCAAACGTTTTTCGATATTTTTCAAATTCAGCCAAATCTGACGCGAGAAAGAAGTTTTTGGAGGCATCCAGTGCTTTGAGGTACTCATCCAGAAAACGCGAACTCAACTCATCGTTTAAAGGTAATTTACGATAGTGGTGCTCACTGAGCTGGCCGACAATTTCGATTGCAGTTTTGGATTGGATCTCAACAGGTTTTAATTTGACGAGCGCACTGTCATCAAGTGCAAAACTAGTGAAGCTAAAAACAAGCGCAGATGTTAATAATGAAACACGTAGAATTCTTGAAAACAAAGGATGCATAAAAAAATCTCAAATGTAGGACGGCAGCTGGCGAGGGCTAGCGAAGGGCTACTATAGCTTACTTTTTATCGGTCAAGCCATACCGCTTTAGCCTCCGTGATAAAAAGTGGAATTCTTTTGGATCAATAATTTGAGACTGGGTTCCAAATAGGTGCTTAGTGTCGCTAATAAATTATTTCGAAGGAGGTTGGCTGGAAATTAATACGCCACCTGCGCTACACAGCTGGCGTTTAATGGAATTGCGATTTATGCGATTAAAGCGGAGGTGCTGCAACGCCAAATCATATCCATGAATTCGTGTTGTTCTGGCTGAGTAATTTTTATGCTTTCGACATGGCAAATTTTATGTGCGTTCCAGGTTAAATCGTGGCGGGTGAAACTGGCATTGCCGCATGGCAGTTCCTGTACACCAACGGCGACTGTATGGGTTTCGGCTAACTCTAACCGGGCAATTAAATCGTCCAGCAACGGATAGAGGCATGTGGGCTTATCAATGGGTAGGGGTGTAGCCTTAGTATCAATGAAAATATAGTCGCGCCCTAATAGCTGACTGACACTAACGTGGTACAGATCTATAGTCGGCGAGGGGTCAAAATCCCGCTCGTCTATACCTGATTGAAATGCAAACTGACTTGTTGCCATGCTTTGCTCCGCTAAAACTTATCATTAAATGGTTGATTTGGGCGGAAGTTGGGCGCTCGGGCTATTTATAAGTGAAGAACCACTTACCACAATAACTATAAACTTGACCGGACCTTGCGCTCTCTGACTTCACTTTGCTTTTGAGTAGAGCTTTTAGCAGTCCGTTGAATTGAATCTAGCAGTGGGTTTTACTATTTACCAAGAATTCTTAATATTGTTTTGCAGAAGATTTGTGGGAAACAGTAATTACGCGAACAATTTATACATATAAAAAAAGCGGCAATTGCCGCTTTTTTGTTTATATATCAATAAAGTAGAATGATTTATTAAAGCTGTCTGTTACTCAGGGTTTCTTTAAGTGCATCACGCATTTTTCGGATCGCGTTTTCAGTTGTTACCCAGTCAATGCAAGCATCTGTTACCGAAATGCCATATTTGAGGTCGCATAAATTGGCGGGAATATTTTGATTGCCGGCGCCTATATTGCTTTCCACCATTAAGCCAATAATAGATTTGTTGCCTTCCAAAATCTGGTTGGAAACATTTTCCATCACCAGGGTTTGGAGTTCGTGGTTTTTATTGGAGTTTGCATGGCTACAATCCACCATAATATTTGGCGTAACTTTGGCTTTTGCCAGCTCTTGTTCACACAGCGCGACACTTACAGAATCGTAGTTAGGCTTGCCATTACCACCGCGTAATACCACGTGACCGTAGCTGTTTCCGCGAGTATGGATAATGGCGACCTGGCCTTCGGTATTAATACCCAGGAACCTGTGCGGCTTGGAGACAGATTGCAGCGCATTAATAGCAACCGTTAAGCCGCCATCCGTACCATTCTTAAATCCAACTGCCGATGACAAACCGCTCGCCATCTCGCGATGGGTTTGTGATTCTGTAGTACGTGCGCCTATCGCAGACCAGCTAATCAGATCGTGCAAGTACTGTGGAGATATGGGATCAAGCGCTTCTGTAGCTGCAGGCAGACCAATTTCTGCTATATCTAACAATAGCTTACGGCCAATATGTAATCCTTCTTGTATCTTGAAGGAATCATTCAGGTAAGGGTCATTAATCAAGCCTTTCCAGCCCACAGTAGTGCGTGGCTTTTCAAAATAGACGCGCATGACGATATAAATGGTATCGCTTACTTCATCTGCCAGCTTCTTAAGTCGTTGCGCGTAATCTTTGGCAGCTTCAACGTCATGGATGGAGCAGGGGCCGATCACTACAAATATCCGGTGGTCTTTGCGATCCAGAATATTGCGAACCACAGCCCGGCCTTCTGTAACAACGCTGCGGGCTTTGTCGGTAAGGGGCAATTCTGCCTTGAGCTGGTCTGGCGATATCAGCAGTTCTTGCGATACCACATTAATGTCATCTACTTGAGAGTCAGTCATTATATATTTCCGTTAAAAAGATCAATTCGGAGTCTATTCTACTTAAAATAATGCACTTTTGTAGATATTTTTTTTAATTATCACGATAAAATAAGTAAATATTAATGCCCGCCAATAAGCATTTTTGTAGCGAGGGAGATGCTTATCCTAATTGGCTGGGCTCATAAGCCACTTAAAGGGAATTTATGAAACGAAAAAGTTATGGATATTCTCCTCATCTATGCCGATTACTACAGCTTTTAAAAGATGATTTTTTTAGAGTCAGTGTCAACCAATCCGCTGCAGGTTCGTTTATTTATAGGACGGTTCTTGTTTCAGTGATGGCAACGCAAATTAGTCAATAAGTACAGATCCAAGGCCGGGTTTTCGCTGACAGATTGATAAAATGGGTTTGTGTTCAATTAATAGTTGGAATTTCTGGATGTTAGAAAAGAGTGACGCTGCTGTAATTCCATCGCCGGAGCTTTCACTGGACGCCTTTTTGAGTCAGGTGGAGCGTAGGGCTTTGCGGTCAGCGATGCTCAGTACACGAAAATCCGCCGATGCTCTGGATATAGTGCAGGATGCGATGATGCAATTGGTAAAGCATTACCGTGATCGGTCAGCTGAAGAATGGCCCTTATTATTTCAGCGAATTTTGCAGCATCGCATTATGGATTGGCATAGGCAGCAAACGCGAAATAAAAAATGGTTTTGGCAGAAGTCAGGTGATGACGAAGAGTTTGAAGAGATCTTGGGCGAAATTCCTGATGAGCGAATACAAGATCCTGCAGAGTTATTAGTGCAGGCAAGCGATATTCACTGCGTGATTCGCGTACTGGAAGTACTGCCTCCACGTCAGCGGCAAGCATTTCTATTGCGCGCATGGGAAGGTTTTGATGTTCGTGAAACTGCACAGGTAATGGAATGTAGTGAAGGGAGTGTTAAAACCCATTACTTCAGAGCCTTGCAAACACTGCGTGCTCACTTGGTAGTTTGATGAAAAATGGCGTATTAAATTGAGGTGGTTATGGTAGATAAAATTTCACAAGATTCGCCTGTTGACGTGGATGCAGAGTTTACAACTAAAGTTACCGACACTTTAAATAAAACTCTTGACGATATTGATGAGCTAAGTCTCCAGCGTTTAAAGAAAGCGCGCATTCGGGCGCTGGGTTCTGTGAAACCCTCTGGTAAATGGACAGCAATAAATGTTGCTGCAAGTTTGATTATCTTGTTATCAGTTCCCTTTTTAATGCATAAATATTTGCAAGATAATGATCAGGATTTCGACGTGGTATCACAAGACGTACCTTATTCAACGGAAGAAATGGACGATATAGACATGTTGATGTCATTGGAATATTTGGAGGATAGCGATGCCTGATATTTACAAGCGTCAGCGTTTCTTTTGTTCGCAGTCGTTATTTTATTTATTAATGGCAATATTCATTGCACAGGCCTCGGTAGTATATGCGCAACCGCCTTCACAAGAGTTTTGGGAGTATATGGAAGAGTACGACGATGGCAGCGGCGAGCTGCTTGATCCTTTGGAATACGATGAAATCCTGGAAATGAAAAACAACAGTGATGAATACAACCAGTTCAACGAATTATCTACTCTCGAGCAAAATGATATTCATATTGTGAATCCCAATAGGAAATTTGCGAAAAAATCATCGGCGCAAACATCGTCAAAAACCGCGAAAGGAGCAGCGCTATGAAAATTATAGCTGTAGTAATTTGCTTATTATTTGCACCAGGTATCTTGGCAAATATCGCACCTGCCTGGAATGAATTGACCTTACAGCAACAAGAGGTTTTAGTTAATCTTCAACCCAGGTGGGACAAGCTCTCTGATGAGCGCCGCCAGCAATTGATAAAAAAAGCCGATAAATTTGCCAGTGCAACACCCGAGCAACAGCAAAAAATGTTACAGCGTTTTGAAAGATGGAAG
>CBHTVU010000182.1:0-8377 GCA_966096785.1 uncultured Gammaproteobacteria bacterium
CTGCGCGCCCCGCTGCCAAGGGGAGGGCTAGGGTGGGGTCATGCTGTTAAGCTCTGAGCTTCTTGCATCCAAGTATTCACTTGCAATTGATCTTTCAAATTTACTACCTGACCAACAATAATTAGTGCAGGTGATTTCACTTGTTCGCGTAGAACCATTTCGGGAAAATTTTTTAAATCAGAAATAATATCGCGTTGATCTTTGCGGCAACCGTTCTCGATAATTGCTACCGGAGTATCTGCTGCCAGACCATGAGCCAATAAATTTTCAGAAATATCGCCAGCACGAGTTAATCCCATGTAAAACACTAATGTGTGATTTAATTGCGCAAGAGCATTCCAATTTACATCGAGTGTTTTTTCTGCGTGGCCTGTTACAAAAGTGCAACCCTGTGCAATACCACGATGTGTTAGTGGAATATTTGCATAGGTACTGCAGCCAGACGCGGATGTAATTCCAGGAATAACTTCTGCTTCAACGCCGGCTTTGCGCAGTTCTAATAATTCTTCGCCTCCACGGCCAAATACAAAAGGGTCTCCACCTTTAATGCGACAAACGTTTAAACCTGATTGAGCTTGATTCACCAGCAATTGATTTAAATCGTCTTGAGGAATGCTGTGATTATTTTTTACTTTACCGACGTAGAGCGCAGGAGTGCCTTTAGGAAAGAGTGCACATATTTCTTCGCTGACCAACTGATCGTAAAAGATAATGTCGGCAGAATTAATTGCTCGCAATGCTTTAAGCGTTAGCAAATCTGCATCACCTGGACCAGCACCTACTAACCAGACCTTGCCTGCCTTGTTGGTGCTCGGGCGATGCTGATCCATAACGCCAGCAGTTATAGGCGCAGAGTTTTTTGTGTTAGTAGTTACATGTTTCATTTTGATGCCTTGTGCTTTTATGCCGGGTTTGCATGCAGAGGATTTTGCAAGCGCAATGCCAAGTTAAAAAAAGGCGTAGAATTAAACTGTAAAGCCTTTTAATTCAGTGGGTTATAGGTACGTGGTGGAAATGTCTGATGATGAGAGGAGGGTGATAAATTAAGTTATGCGAGATAGTAGTGATTTTAAATGGTGCGATAGAGCGCCATAACAAAGCAAAAATGAAAATTTACAAAATTGCAAAATGCACACAATTAAAACAAAGTGATGGTGCATTGTGATCCGATAGAATGCATTTTTAGTTTTTTATATGGAGCTACATGGCAGATGTGAAGGCGAAATTAAATAGGTGCAATTTTTTTCACCAACTTGGTGGCGTATTTTGTTTAAAATTCAGAAGATTCACTGTTTTGGAGCATGGGTTTATGAGGGTGAAGGTTTTTGGCTTGATTAATGCTCATCAATAAGGGTGATTTTCACCTTAAAATATGACAGGGTCTGATTGAATAATAGTAGCTTGAGCATCCTATATAATAGGTTCTGTTAAAGTAAGTATTTCATTAACGCGACGGTTTTCATGCATTCAAATCCATCCGCTTCATCAAATATTCACGAAAATGGTCACAGGCTTATAGACAGCTTCGGGCGCGCGATTACTTATGTTCGCCTATCTATAACTGACCGCTGTGATCTACGTTGCATCTATTGTATGGCGGAAGATATGACTTTTTTACCGCGCTCAGAAATCTTATCGATTGAAGAACTGGTAATGCTCGGTAAAGCTTTTTGTGAATTGGGTGTTACCAAATTGCGTATTACTGGTGGTGAACCATTGATTCGCGGTGGTGTTATAGAATTAATGCAGCGGTTGAAGCAAATCTCCGGGCTCCGTGAGCTCTGTCTTACTACTAACGGGACTCATCTCGCGCAGCATGCACAGGCATTGAAAGATGCTGGCGTGGATCGAATCAATATCAGCCTGGATAGTCTGAACGCAGATCGATTCAAGCAGTTGACTCGCTTTGGTAATATTCAACAGGTAATGAATGGAATTCAGGCTGCCAAAGAGGTGGGTTTTAAAAGGATTAAGCTCAATTGTGTGGCGCTCAAACACTATAATGCTGATGAAGTTGACGAGTTGGTAAATTTTGCATTGGTTGAAGGACTTGATATCAGTTTTATTGAGGAGATGCCGCTCGGAAGAATCGATGGTCACGGTAGGGCTGCAGAATTTATGAGCAGTGCTGAATTGCGTAAAAAAATTAACATGCGTTTTCAGTTGCATCCGCTTCAGGAAACAACAGGTGGGCCGGCGCGTTATTGGACGACTCCTGAATTTAATTCACGTATAGGTTTTATCTCGCCACATTCCGAAAATTTTTGCGGCAGCTGTAATCGAGTGCGCGTAACTGCCACTGGAAAATTAATATTATGCCTGGGGCAGGAAAACAGCGCCGATTTACGATCAGCAATACGTGAAAATCCCAAGCCCGAATCGGCGTTGCGGGACACGATAATTAAAGCCATTGCGTATAAACCCGAAAAACATGACTTCACAATGGCAGACGAACCACAAATTTTACGTTTTATGAGTCTGACTGGCGGCTAATTATCGACAGCTTTGCTGCTAAACATTTTTATTTGCAGGATTTTTATGTCTTCCCAAAAAGAATTTGAACCTCTAAATATCTGCGTGCTTACAGTGTCCGACACACGTAATCTGTTAACAGATACTTCCGGGCAAAAATTACAAGATTTATTGGTGGCTGCTGGCCACAAGCTTCATGCCCGGGATCTTGTAGTAGATGACATCTATCAAATTCGTGCAGTTATTTCCAAATGGATTGCCGATTCCCATGCACAAGTTATTTTGATCACCGGTGGAACGGGTTTCGCAGGTCGCGATAGTACTGTCGAAGCCGTAGTCCCTTTATTCGATAAAACGGTGGTTGGTTTTGGGGAGTTGTTTCGACAAATATCCTACGAAGAGATTGGTACATCAACGATTCAATCGCGCGCTACTGCGGGACTTTCAAATCGGACCTTAATTTTCTGCTTACCAGGTTCAACTGGAGCCTGCACAACTGCTTGGGAGGGAATTATTGCTTCGCAGTTGGATAGCCGTCATAAACCATGCAATTTCGTTGGGCAGCTGCGTATCCCACAAAATAATTAGTTAGATTTGCTAAAAAATCAAAAAGTTGCTGGCAAGTGCTTAAGCATTTCCTTGCGAGCAGCTATAAGCTCTTTATAGGTCTGGATCATCGTAAAATTAACGTGTGTTCCATTGAGTTTTAATGCGTCTTGCTGGCGCTCGTACTCAGAAATTTCAGCCAATAACTTGGCCCGCAAATCGTCTGTTCTGGTGAGCTTGATTCCAACACCCATTTGACCTGCTAGCTTTTTCATGACAATCACTCCTTACTCTAGTTATTAAGCGGCGCTAAATCATGCTCGCTCATTAATAAGTTTGTATGGTTAAAGTTTGAATAGACTCAAGAAAAATTTACCTATTGTTTTATACAGGATAGCCAAAGAGCTTTATCCCGACCACATAATTGCTAGACCATTTGCTTCTTTGCATAGTTCCTAATCCGGGGAGATAAACCAAGTTGGTGATAAGCAGGCCGCGGTTGTTCGTCAAAATTTGTGATCGTCTAAAAAATCATCACTTTCTCTTCGCGCCCATATCCCTGTCACGCCGACATGGGTATAATGTGCGGCCTCAGATTTGCCGTAAAATCTTGTGTAATGAAATTTTGCGGCGGTCGCGTCTAAAATTGTTGATGTAAATGGCTGATTTACAAGCATTTTAGGCGCTAGCGTTTGGTATTTACCAAACGGCAGGAGACTATCCCTGCATCCATTGCCTATTCATTCCCAAGAGAATCACCACTGTGACAGATACAGCTTCAGTTCGTAAATTACGTAACATTGCCATCATTGCCCACGTTGACCACGGTAAAACTACCTTGGTTGATAAACTCTTGACTCAGTCTGGCACCCTTAATCGCCGCAATGAAGGCGCTGATCTGATCATGGATTCCAACGATCAAGAGCGTGAGCGCGGTATTACCATCCTCGCGAAAAACACTGCTATTACCTGGAATGACTACCGCATTAACATCGTGGATACTCCAGGACACGCCGATTTCGGCGGTGAAGTTGAGCGCGTTTTGTCGATGGTTGACTCAGTATTGCTGTTAGTTGACGCTGTTGGTGGACCAATGCCACAAACTCGTTTCGTAACGCAAAAAGCCTTCGAACAAGGTTTGAACCCTATCGTTGTTATCAACAAAGTTGACCGTCCAGGGGCGCGTCCGGATTGGGTTGTTGATCAAGTATTTGAATTGTTTGACCGTTTAGGTGCGACCGACGAGCAATTAGATTTCCCCATTATTTATGCATCTGCTTTGAATGGTGTTGCCGGTCTGTCTCCTGACTCTTTAGCAGACGATATGACTCCGTTGTTTCAAATGATTGTTGATAAAGTAAAAGCGCCAGAAGTAAATAGCGATGGTCCATTCCAAATGCAAATTTCCGCGTTGGACTACAACAGCTATGTAGGTGTTATCGGGATTGGTCGTATTACTCGCGGTACTCTTTCGCCAAACCAACAAGTGACTGTGATATCGCACGAAGGCGAAACTCGCAAAGCGAAAGTGTTACAAGTCATGGGCTATCACGGCCTCGAGCGTATCGAAACCAATCTTGCGACTGCGGGCGATATCGTTTGTATTACCGGCGTTGCTGGCCTTGGTATTTCCGATACTTTGTGCGACCCGGACAATATCGAAGCGCTCCCACCTTTAAGTGTGGATGAGCCAACGGTAAGCATGACATTCCAGGTAAACGATTCTCCGTTTGCAGGTAAAGAAGGCAAGTTCGTGACTACCCGTAATATCAAAGATCGTTTGGATCAAGAGTTGATTCACAACGTGGCGTTGCGTGTTAAGCAAGGCGAAACTCCGGATAAATTTATCGTATCTGGTCGCGGCGAATTGCATCTTTCGGTGTTGATCGAAAATATGCGTCGTGAAGGTTACGAATTGGGCGTATCGCGTCCTGAAGTAATCGTGAAAGAAGTTGATGGCGTTAAACACGAGCCGTTCGAGCAAGTGGTTATCGACGTTGAAGAACAGCACCAAGGTAAAGTGATGGAAGAGCTCGGCTTGCGTAAAGGCGAGTTGAACAATATGGAGCCGGATGGCAAAGGCCGCATCAAGTTGGAATTCCTGTGTCCATCACGTGGGTTGATTGGATTCCGTGGCCAGTTCCTGACCATGACATCTGGTTCAGGCATCATGACCAGTATTTTTGATCACTACGGTCCGGTTAAAGAAGGTGAAGTTGCCAAGCGTCAAAACGGCGTGTTGATCTCCATGATCAAAGGTAAAACTCTCGCTTACGGTTTGCACCCATTGCAAGAGCGCGGTCGTTTGTTCTACGGCGCTGGTGTTGAAGTGTATGAAGGTCAAGTTGTGGGTATTCACTCTCGTAACAATGATTTGGTTGTTAACCCAACTAAAGCAAAACAACTTACAAACGTTCGAGCTTCTGGTACCGATGATGCGTTGACTTTGTCTCCGCCAATTCGCCACACACTTGAACAAGCGTTGGAGTTTATTGAAGACGATGAATTGGTAGAAGTAACTCCGCTGAGCATTCGTGTGCGCAAAAAATTGCTTACTGAAAATGAGCGCAAACGTGGTAAGAAAGCTTAATCGTTGCTATTGGTCATTTATTATTAACTCGAAAATCCCTCAAGTGAATACTTGGGGGATTTTTTTGCTTTTCTCTGCAATGATAGAAGTGGAAATATGTAGACGTTTTGCTATAGTTGACGTCTAAATCTTTTTGTTTTGATTTAGGATTCATATAACTCAAATAGGATATTTTTATGAAAATGTTTAAGCTTTTGATCGGATTCTTCTTCATTTCTCTTTTTGCCGGGTGTGCTTCCGTAAAGTATGCTGATAAACCTGCAACACTAACTCCGCAACCTGATAAAGGTCTAGTTTACTTCTATCGTGAAACTGCATTTGTTGGTGGGATGATTAGTTATAAAATTAAAGAAACTGATGTACAAATAGGCGCTTTAGCAAACGGGACTTATTTTGCTGTACAAGCTGCTCCAGGCGCGCATACCTATACAGCTAGCACCGAGTCTACTGAAAGTATTATTGTCTCAGTAGAAGCGGGCAAGACATACTATGTTAGAGGTGGAGTAAACATGGGATTTATGGCTGGCAGACCATCTTTGACGGAAGTAACCGAGTCAGAAGCCAAAAACAAGATTCCTAAATTGAAATACACAGATATAGGTACTCCTGTTCCTCCAAAAGCAAAAACAAAAACAAAAAAATAAATGTAAAGATGTATAAAATAGCGCCTTAGGGCGCTATTTTTTTATTTTAAAATTATGATTGAAAGTTATTTATGATTTCGATGGTTTGGTTTGTAATTTTGGGTGCTATCACCGGAATCTTTGCCGGTCTTTTTGGCATCGGCGGCGGTGGAATCATGGTACCGCTACTCACTTTCTTATTCGTCAAATTAGCATTTCCTGCGGAACATATCGTGCATATGGCGTTGGCAACTTCAATGGCCGCAATTGTACCCACAGCCCTCGCCAGTTTACGTGCGCATCACAGACGCAATGCAGTAATTTGGTCGGTGGTTTTTAAAATTACACCTGGAATTTTGATTGGAACCTTTGCAGGAACATTCCTCGCCAGTTATTTATCGGCAAAACCTCTCGCGATTTTTTTCTCTGGTTTTATGGCATTTGTGGCTTTGCAAATGGTGCTGGATCGAAAACCAAAAGCATCGCGTCAACTACCCGGTACAGTGGCGTTAACTGGAATTGGTTCTGGGATTGGTGGAATATCTGCATTGGTTGCAATTGGAGGTGGAACACTAACAGTGCCCTTCTTGACATGGTGCAATGTTGCGTTACCTGTTGCGATTGGAACCTCAGCGGCTGTAGGTTTGCCCATCGCATTTTCTGGCGCAATAGGCTATGCCATTAATGGGTGGGCCATAACAAATTTACCGCAACACACATTAGGTTTTATTTATTGGCCAGCCGTTTTTGCGATGGCAATGGCAAGTTTCTTTACTGCTCCTTTGGGAGCAAGGTTTGCGCATAATTTACCTATTCCCATTCTTAAAAAATGTTTTGCTGTGCTTCTGATAAGTTTGTCGCTGCAAATGTTATTCACCGTAGTTGGCCATTAAGTATGTCGATAAAACAATCTATATTGTCTGCCCTAAAACAAAATTTAATGCCAGGATTAGTACTGCAGGTTTTTGCACTCACGCTGGTTCTGGTTTATTTTTTTGTGCCTGTATCTCAGCCAATTTATGCATGGTTTGGAGTTTTAAAGCACACTTATGGATATGGTTATGCATTTTTCGCTACAGCATTATTTGGCGGTTTGATTCCATTTTTATATTTATATGCAACGGATCGTTTGGATAAAAATAGAAGCTACTTTGGCTTACTGGTTTTTTACCTTATTTTCTGGGGGATGAAAGGAATAGAAGTAGATTTTTTCTACCAGTTGCAAGGAGAGTGGTTTGGCTATGAAAATAATTTTCGTACCATTGCGCTGAAAGCCTCGGTGGATCAATTTCTATATAGCGCCTTATGGGCAGCACCGAGTATCACCATTGTTTATCTATGGGTTGAAAGCGGTTACGATTTTCGTAAATGGATGAACGCAATGGATCGCAAATTTTTCTGTGTAAAAATCCCAACAATTATTTTATCGAACTGGATGGTATGGATTCCATCCGTATCAATCGTCTATAGCATGCCACAAGATCTACAAATCCCTCTTTTTAACCTAGTGCTTTGTTTTTGGGTGCTCTTGCTTGCTGTATTGAATAAAAAAACGTAAAACTGAAAGTCTCTTTTTACATATAGTTTAGAGAAACGGCTTGTCTATGTGATCCATGTGCATTTGGTAGTCTTCTGGCGCGAACTTTAGTTGACTCTTTAAAGTTGCGCTGCACTTTACTTACTAGGCGATTTAATTCCTGAATACCTTCTGACCAATAATTAATAAAGGCATCCACACTTTCGGATTCCAAGGCACTAGCTTGTAGAAAATCTGTATCCCAATTCAATGCCAGATAGGAATTCGCCTCGTCGGTTGATCTACCGCTTACTACGATAGTCGTAGTGACAGGTAATTGTTTAGGAATTTTTTTTCTGACATCAAATTGATCAGGATCTGCTGGATTTACTAAAAAAGCTGCGATGACTTTTCCTGGGTATTCTGCCGCTACGCTCGCCGCGGCCAGCGCACCAAAGCCTTCTGCTATTAATACTACGGGCTCATCAATAGCGATCAGCGAGGCGATAATACTATTACGCCATTTCACCCAGTCAGCGGTGTGCCAATCGTGCATACGAATACGACTGGTTCGTGGAATTGTTTGCTCCCAAAGGCTTTGCCAGTGGGGTAGCCGATTATTGTGCAAGT
>CBHTVU010000183.1:0-8256 GCA_966096785.1 uncultured Gammaproteobacteria bacterium
CGCCTGAAAATTTAATTCCGGAGGATGGTTCAAGATCACCACATGAACCTGGTGGCAACATACCTCAAGACATAAATTTAAGTATCGTCAGTGAAGATGAAATTGGCGAAGGTTATGGTTTAGATGAGGCAGAGTTGGGGCGAATAGATCCACTGGATGGGAAGGGTGGAAGTGGATCTCCGGAAGAAGAGTGATGATCATAAATGTAAAAAGTTGACGCGAGAGGTTATGGGAAAATTGAAAAACTATTAACAAAGTTCTGATTGGAACTCAACCAGCACAATTAGCCCATGGTCTGGAAACACATTATTAGCAAAACTGAGTTTGGCAGAATGTAGCTCTGCAATACGGGCTACTATAGATAAACCCAATCCTGTCCCCATTCGGTCTGAAGGCTGATCACGATAAAATCTTTTACCCAATGATTTAAGTTGTAATTCAGATACACCGGGTCCTTGATCCTTGACAATTAAAACAAAGCTATTAGACGCTTTTTTTTCAACGCTTATGTTAATAGTTCCGTTGTCAGTGCTGTAACGGTAAGCATTATCGATCAAATTTCGAATGAGTACATTTATCAACACTGGATAAGCTGAAACTCTAATGTCAACGAGAGAGCGACTCACATTAAAATTTACATGTTTAGCCGAGCTATATTGTTGCGTATGTTGACTGATAACCTCAGAAACGATATCTCCCAACGAGCAAACCTCAGGCTCACCTAACGCACGTGGATCAAGACGAGCAATCGTTAATAGTTGTTCGATAAGCCTCGAACTACGATCAACACCACGGACTATTTTTATCAATAGTTGTTGTATCTGAGCTTTATCCTTAGTTTGAAGTCCGTTTTGAGCATTGAGCTTTAGCGACGCCAATGGGGTTCGCAACTCATGAGCAATGTCACCTAAAAATTGTCGTTCTCGATCAACTTCGCTGGAAACTTTTTGCATTAAAAAGTTAATAGCATTCATTAATGGTGTTAGTTCTGCTGGCGTATTAATTAATTCGAGTGGTTCAAGTTTATCTATATTCCGCGCTTCAATTTGTTGCGACAATAAATTAAGTGGTTTTAATCCTCTAAATACAATCACGATTAACACAATTGCCAAGAGTATCATGACAATAAAAGGCCCTGTGAGTGCAGTGAGTTCAATTTTATGAATCATATCGCCGCGAACATCATCGCGCTCAGCAACTATTATCCAATAGCCACTACTGTCAAGGTGATGCGTAAACACTTGCCAATCGAAATTATTATACTGCTTGGTGGAGTAACCATCTTTCAAAGGAGATAGTGCGTAGAGAGGAGCCCCAGGTGATTTCACTAAAAGATTGTAGTCAGAATCTAAAATTTGAATGGCAAACTTATGCTCGTATTGATGCCCTTCATCATTACGCATTTCGTTTTCAGCATAATTTTGCGTTGCCGTACGTAAAGCATTATTTAAACGATCAAAGTCAACTTCAGATGCGGGACGGTCAACAAAACCTTGTAGTATTCTGCTTGTTTGTGCAAGTTGTGTGTCATATAGCTCACCAATTTCTTCAAGTGTTACTGCTCGATTAAACAGAAAAATAATAATAAAACTAAAGATCAAGGCACCCAGCAGACCTATAAGTAAGAAGTTTCGAATGGATTTCATAAATTACTGTCCGGCTTTATTGATGGTATAGCCGATGCCTCGAACGGTACGGATAAAGTCAAACGGTATTTTTTTACGCAGATGATGAATATGAACCTCCAAAGCATTACTTTCCACGTCATCCATCCAGCCATAGAGTGCTTGTTCCAATTGTTCTCTGGTGAGTACTCGCCCTGTATTTTCCAATAGCTTAATCAGCAACATGTATTCGCGGCGAGCAAGAATAACCGTTTCATTTTTGTAGGTGACTAGCTGACTTTCAGGATTTATGCGTAAGTCTCCGTGAATAATGAGTGGTTCAGTGCGACCTACCGCACGACGACTTAGTGCACGTAATCGGGCAAGTAACTCATTGAGATCGAAGGGTTTTAATAAATAATCATCCGCTCCGCAATCAAGCCCGGCGACTTTATCGCCCACTGAATCGCGCGCTGTTAATAGAAGGACGGGTAAGCTAAGCTTTTGATTGCGCAATTTTTTTAATACTTCGATACCATCAATTCCTGGAAGGCCTATATCTAAAACGATCAATTCAAACGTTTCACTTCGTAATAGTTTCAGTGCACTTTCGCCGTCTTTTACCCAATCAACAATGTAGTTATGAGGACGCAGCGCATCTTGCAATGCCTCACCTAACATTAAATCGTCTTCTACCAAAAGTAAGCGCATATGAGTATGGCCATGAAAATTATCGTAGACACCAAAATAGCAGATTTTGATCGCGTAAAAATTGTTCTGCATCTATGCCGTTAAGTAACGCGAAGGTAGCAAGCATCCCGGCCTGAATACAGCTTGAGCTTGCAACAGTAACGGAGCGAGGTGCGTCGAGTATAGGCCAGCCTGTGAAGGGATTGAGTATGTGGCTATAACGAACACCGTCATGCAATAAATACCGACGCGAATCACCACTCGTTGCCAGCGCTCCAGCGCTTATGGTTAATACATAATTTGGCGTTCGCTGATCATTTGACTGGCTGTTGTCTGGATTCTCTATGCCGACATTCCAGGCATCACCCGAGAGGCGTGCACCTGAGACAGCAAGATCACCACCAAAATTAATAAGAACAGGAATATCGCGGTATTGACGACTCAGTAAAAGTGCGCGATCAACTGCATACTCTTTGCCAATGCCACCAAAATCAATTTCCATTCCTGTGGGCATTTGCAATTGAAAATTTTGCCAGGACACTTTTTCCCAGCCGATAAATTTCTTTTCAGCTTCAATGCTATCGTGTGAAGGTAATTTATTTCCACCATCGAATTTCCATACTCGACGTAATCGCCCGGATGTTACATCAAATAATCCATTACTCAGTTTATGGCATTGATGCGCAAAATCTAAAAGCAGCTTGGTTTCATCATCGATGTAAACAATGCTTCCACCAGCATTGTTAATCTTCCAAACAATATTATTTGCTTCATAACGGCTGAATTTTTTTTGGATACGCAATGCTTCCTGTTGCGCTATTTTTGCAATAGCTTCTGCGAGATCCTTATTGGTTGTATCTATAAGAATCTCGCATGGGCTTGCCATAGCATCGAAGCTGGCGATCCAAAGGTCTCCATTATGATTTAATTGCAAATTACCTGACTCAAAACTCAAATGAGTATCCCACTAAAACGGATGTAGCTTTAAGACCGGGGTATAAATCGAGCCCGGATAAGGCACTCATATTTTTGGCTTCACTTGGCATGGAGGTACCAACCTGTTTGTATTGTTCAACGCGAATATTAAATTCACTATTAGAGCCGAGAACATACCCCCACTTAATGCCTAGCGTTGTAGCATTAAATTTTGCTAAACGCGGATCAGATGATGCGTAATCAACCGACGCCTCGCGATTAACAACATTGGTTCCAGAAACCAAAAATGGGTGATAGAAATCAGCTGCTGTTTGAGTGTAATAACGGTAGTGTGGCTCCAAATAGGATTGCGAACCAATTTGATATCGATAGCGCATGTCAATGCTATTGGATTTAATTCCCCAGTCATCTGAATAATGGCGCACAGAGATATCAATAACATCCTCGGTCAAATGTATTTTGTTATTCCAGAAAATACTTTGGCGCTTTCGAGTGTCAGGGCGATTTTCATAAAGCGACAAATCGTTAGTCATATTGTCAGGATTATTAACCAAGTTGCCATTCACATCAACAACAGAAAGTATTTTGTAGGGATCATTTTGATAACCACTTACGGCTGAATAGGAATAATTTAATTGTGTCAGCCAATGCCTGTTAATAATTTGTGTAACGCCCAATAAAATATCATTTACTTTTTTTGTATCTGAAGACTTCCTGTCCAGGTTGTTGATGGAATTATCACCATTATTTACTGACGACAAACTGTATGATAATGGTTCAGGTATTCCACCGACTGCATTAACGGTATCTGATTCCAAGTTCAGACCTAAGGATAGAGTTGTATTTTTGCTATTAAAGTCGCGAGCGATTGCCGCATTGATGCCAGCAGATGAAAAATCATACTCCTTCGAATAATTTGCTCCAACACTCACGCGATTGTTATCACCCAAAGGCTGCTCCCACCCAATATTAAAAGCGGCTCTTGTATCGTGAAAACTATCATCAAGGGGTTGTTTGCCGCTGGCAATAGTGTAATTACTTTTACCCGAAGGACCTGTAAACGTCTTGGTTTCTTTACTTGGTATAGCACCGTTAGGTGAAGCACCGGTTAGCGTGTCTAGGGTAAACTTAAGATTAAGATAATGCTCGTCTCCCATATCCTTTTTCATAGATACTATAGGTTCGACTGCTTGCACACGGCCATCCGACTCTGAATACATCAATAATGCTGAATCTACCAGCCAGGGGCTTTCATTTGCATGGACAGGCATGGCACCCAACAAACTTGCACTTGCGGCACCTAGCGCCGCACTGATTGAGCCCATTTTTCGGTGAGTGTTACTGTTTGATTTAATTAATTGCATCCGCAACCTCCACCACCAAAACCTGAACCTCCAGAGGCAGCCTCTTTGCTGAAATAGGTATGATCATCAGCAGCATTCTCTAATGGGTAAGCATTGGGCTGCATAGATTTTTTAGCCAGCAAATCACGTTCCCAAGGCTTAACGCCAAGATTGGAACATCCTGTCATAAAACAGATTGCTAGCAATAGCATAGACATTCTGTAGTTAATATTTTTCATTCATCAATACTCCAGTTTAAATTTTTTCATCAAGCAAAGATTGAATCTCTTGCTCGTACTGTTCCGTCTTATTTTCATGAAAGCCAATATGCGTAAATCGGATCTTGCCATCCCGACCGATAATATAAGCACTAGGCATTCCGGCAACGTTAAATGAGCTTGCAAGCTTTCCGTTCGAGTCAAAGAGAATGGAGAATGCCGGATTGAATTGTTTTATAAACTGATCTGCAAGTTTGAGGTCCTGATCTACATTAACGGCAATAATAACCAAACCATCGCGAGCCTTTTGCTTGTGGAGATTATTCATCCAGGGGAATGACTGTCGGCACGGCGCACACCAAGATGCCCAAAAATCAACATAGACAACTTTCCCAGCGTACGTAGTGAGATTAAGTTCATC
Source organism: uncultured Gammaproteobacteria bacterium (assembly GCA_966096785.1). Taxonomy (GTDB): domain Bacteria; phylum Pseudomonadota; class Gammaproteobacteria; order Pseudomonadales; family Cellvibrionaceae; genus Cellvibrio. Next base: position 5,213 of record CBHTVU010000183.1, read on the forward strand.
GGCAAAGGCGGCAGGAAGAATAGCGGTTGTAAGCACAGCAGTTAAACCAAGTCTTAGCAAAAATTTAATCATAGGTTTTTCTCATGAGTACAAATAACAGTGGATATATCCTGTAGTGTAGGCGATCAAAAATTAAGGTTTTCTTAAGGCGTCTAAATAATGTTGATATTGAACCGTCAACTTGCCAGTTGGCAGCTAAGTGTTCAAAGAGTTCAGTAGTAGTAAGAAAATTAATAGTGAGAGGTAGTGCCTATATCAAATACATCTAAGGATTGAGGTTTCTTAAGATTTCCTTAATTTTTCAATGCTAAGGTAAATTCACTTTACTTTAATGCGATGCTTATATGCCAAATACATATCCGCGCCATCATAAACTCACGGTGTTAATTCATTGGTTAACTTTTTTAACGATTGTTATTTTATTAGCCACTATATTTTCTCGTGAATTTGTAGAAGATGATGAGATTCGTTTGACGCTCCTAAACATCCATCGTTCTTGCGGTGTATTGCTGTTAGCGCTACTCATAATCCGTTTATTTATCCGTTATTTTTTCTATTTTTCAAATGTAAATACAGATCTCCCCAGTACTTTGCAAAAAATTGCTAATGCAACTCATTGGGTTATTTATTCTTTCTTATTTGCTGTTCCCATATCTGGATGGCTTTTTACCAGCGCTGCTGGAAAGCCGTTAATATTTTTTGGATTTCTGCACTTACCGGCGTTGCTGCAAAAGAATCGTGATCTTGCCGAAGTAATGGGCGAGGTTCATGAAGTATTAGCATGGATTTTTGTTATATTGATTTTCGCACACATATTGGCTGCTTTGTGGCACCACTATGTGCGTAAAGACAACGTATTGCGATCAATTTTACCGGCCAGGCTGTTGAAAAAATAATGATTGAAATTTAAATTTTCTTATTTAAATGCGGAGATATTATGCTAAACAATCTACATAAAAATTTATTTTCTTTATTAAAACGCAACAGCAAATATAAGCTTGGATATTTAATGGTGGCAGCGGCCATTTCATTTTTTTCTACAACAACGCAAGCATTGCCGAGCTTTGCCCGTCAAACCGGGCAAGAATGTGCAGCATGCCATGTTGGCGCTTATGGGCCACAGCTAACGCCTTATGGTCAGAAATTTAAAATTGGTGGTTATACCGATAAATCGGGTAGCGATAGCCCAATTCCAATCTCAGCAATGCTGGTAGGAATTTACGATCAAACATCCAAAGATTTGCCTGAAGATGCTGGCCCACATAATGGCACCAACAATAATACGGCATTGCAAGAAGCATCGATTTTTCTCGCAGGTGGCGTGACTGAACATTTGGGCGGGCTAATGCAGGTCACTTATTCCGGTATTGAACGTAAAACGGCTATAGATAACGTCGATATTCGTTATGCAACGCCTCTAACGATTGCCGGTGAGGATTCCATTATTGGAGTGACCCTGAACAATAATCCCACCAACCAAGACCCTTGGAATACAGTTCCGGCATGGGGATTTCCTTACATGGCTTCTGAGCTTGCACCAGGGCCAAATGGTTCACCATTAATTGCAGGAGGTTTGGAACAACAGGTGCTGGGGCTAACAGCTTATGTTTCATGGAACGATAAATTTTATGCAGAAGCTGGTGCCTATAAAACACAATCAGATTCATTTTTAAAGCGAACACACGTCATTGAGTCTGCTGATGATGTAAGTGAAATTTCTGGTGCAGCACCTTACTGGCGATTCGCTTACACCAATGCATTTGATCGTCAAAATGTGAGCATTGGTTTGTTTGGTCTGCAAGCTGATGTTCATCCCGGCCGCGTTGCTGGACCAACCGATAAATACAAAGACGTTGGTGTTGACGCTTCATATCAGTTCCTCGGAACCAAGCGTCATATATTTTCTTTCAATGGTAGTTTAATTCACGAAAAACAAGAGCTAGATGCCACCGTTGCAAATGAAGGTGCTGATCATGCAAATAATCAAACTGATTCTCTAAATTTAAATGGCTCTTATTATTTTCTAAACACCTACGGTGCAACCCTGGGGTACTTTAATAACCACGGCTCGAAAGTGGATAACACTCTATTTGCCGAGAATCCTTTAGATGGAAGCCGTACCGGACACTCAGACTCCAGCGGTTATATTTTACAAGCTGATTACACACCCTTTGGAAAAGAGGGTTCATGGGGAGCACCATTTGCCAATGTACGATTTGGTCTGCAATACATTCTGTATAATAAATATAATGGCGCTGATAAAAACTACGATGGCTTTGGAAGAGATGCTTCGGATAACAACACGCTGATGTTTATGGTGTGGACATCACTATGATCAACAATAGATTTTTTTCAAATCACATTGTAGATATTCGTTGGTTTTATCGCTTGGCAATGATTTTCTTTTGCTGGCACATAAATTCAGCCTTTGCTGATGTTAATTCAGGGGCTGATTCTTACGACGCAAATTGTGCAGAGTGTCATAGTATTTCCAAGTCTCTGAAAAACAAAAAAGGCCCTGGACTATTCGGGGTCATTGACAGGCAATCAGGCAGCGTTGCTGGATTCGAATATTCCGATGCAATGAAGACTGCCAATTTAATGTGGACGCAAGAGAAGCTGGATGCCTATATTGCCAATCCGAAACTATTAGTGCCCAACGGTAAAATGAAATTTAAAGGTCTGCCTAATGCTAAAGAACGCACTGATTTAATAGAGTTTCTCTCGGCGCAAAAATAATGGATAGTAAATATAAAACCGCACAATCGAAGGCGCAGTCTACCCATCAATTAATAGTCATTGGAAAATGGATTGGCTGCGAGAATTTTTGTCAAAAATATTACATATCCGCTTAAGAATAGTGTTGCGCTTATTTTTCTTATCTATCAATCCATAAATATGACCAATGGAATGAACCATTTTGTCGATAGGGTGCAAGTAATTTTCTCTTGCAATGAAATAATTGTGTCGACGAAAGTTTAAGCATAGCCACTGAGGATGAGATAGGTGAAGGTTACGGTTTGGATGAAGCAGAACTCGCGAGG
>CBHTVU010000184.1:0-8160 GCA_966096785.1 uncultured Gammaproteobacteria bacterium
CCACCTTTGGTTGCGCGAGAAGAGTTGATGTCGATTGCAATCATTGCTTCAGTAACATCGATAACAATCGAGCCGCCCGATGGCAATTTCACTTCACGTTGAAACGCGGTTTCAATCTGGCTCTCAATTTGGTAGCGATTGAAGAGCGGAATATCGTCTTGGTAAAGTTTTACTTTACTGCTGTAGTTCGGCATAACTTGCTGGATAAAACCGGCAGCCAAATCAAACGCTTCTTTGTTATCAACAAAAATCTCGCCGATGTCCTGACGCAAATAATCGCGAATCGCGCGAATGATTACGTTGCTTTCCTGAAATAGAAAGTTTGGAGCTGGGTCTTTCTTGGCTGCTACATCGATTGAATCCCAAAGTTGTAACAGATAATTTAAATCCCATTGCAGCTCTTCAGCGCTACGACCAACACCAGCGGTACGGATAATAACACCCATGCCTTGCGGTACTTCGATTGCGCCCAGCGCGTCTTTAAGATCTGCACGTTCTTCGCCTTCGATGCGGCGAGAAATGCCACCTGCACGCGGATTATTCGGCATTAATACAAGGTAACGCCCGGCAAGGCTTACAAATGTTGTTAAGGCTGCGCCTTTATTGCCGCGCTCCTCCTTATCAATTTGAACAATCACTTCTGTGCCTTCTTTTAGCACGTCTTTGATTTTAATCCGGCCGTCAGAATCGCCAGGATTTTTGCTGAAATATTCGCGGGAGATTTCTTTAAGAGGAAGGAAGCCGTGACGCTCTGCGCCGTAATCTACGAACGCTGCTTCAAGGCTTGGTTCTACGCGGGTAATTCTACCTTTGTAAATGTTTGATTTTTTTTGTTCGCGATTGCGATTCTCAATATCCAGATCGTAAAGCCATTGGCCATCGACCAGTGCAACGCGCAACTCTTCAGGTTGGGTTGCGTTAATGAGCATTCTTTTCATGTTGTACCTAATTCATTTAGTGATGCGTGAGCAAACTAAGCGGTTAGGTTAATGCGGATGGTTTGTGCAACCTTATGGACTAATGCGCTACAAAAAATTGCTCGCACTAGCGGTTGGTGAGGTTAGATACAGATGAGTCGCTACACAGCGTCTGATCTAAATCCCAAGTCAGGCTCGGGTGCCTCATTTGACTCGCAAGGTAAATTTAATTTACCTGAATCTATTTGTTTTAAAACGTAATCCGTTGTTTTTTTGGCTGGCTTCTCGGCCAGTTAGCAAATGGCGTTCATCCATTTGCGACACAGCTATAAACAGCTGAACTAATTTATTGGTTCTCGATGAATCAATATATAACCAGCTAGGAGTCAAACATTTATATCTACTATTTAATGTAAGACTCACGTTTAAAAGATCAAAATGTCTCGGATTAATGGATGCTAAATATGTGCACCTCGAATCCCTAACTAACAACTACGAATTAACAAATAGAGCGCAGAGTTCAACAAAACATTCAAATTAACAATAACGGCTGCATATGCCAGCGCAACTGTTAAGGTGCCTAAACTATTCATAGTTAAAGGTCACCAAGTTGGTTTCGCTTGTAAATCGACATGCCTTTTGCTCTGGGCGTGGCATTGTCGAATCACTCTGCTGTCAGCGGTATTTCCTTGCGGTGCGCCTTAGATTAAATTCAAGCATACGTTTTGTCATACGACAGCGTGTAATTTAAAACAACTGCGCGACCCGGAAACCAGCCTGGATCAGCTGATTGACTATAGCAGCTATACGTAAATGCAGCAATCTCAAGTGCTTAGCGATACTAGTTAAGGTATTATGCGCGCCATGAAAACGCCTCCCGACACAATCAAACCCTCCGTTGAGCAAAATCTATCCATCCAAGTTGTATTTACATCTGTCGATGAAGATCAAGCCGGTCAACGCCTCGATAATTTTCTTATGGCTCGGCTTAAAGGTGTGCCAAAGTCCAGAATCTATAACATCATCCGAAAAGGTGAGGTTAGGGTAAATAAAGGTCGATCCAAGCCAGATTACAAAATAGTGGCCGGCGATGAGATCCGTATTCCGCCAGTTCGTGTTTCTGAGAAAGAGCCGATTGCTAAACCTAGCAATGTGATGACTAGCTTGTTGGATAATTCAATTTTGTTCGAGAACGACGGTTTATTGGTCGTCAATAAACCACCAGGCTTGGCGGTTCATGGTGGTAGCGGAGTTAGTCTTGGTCTAATTGAAACACTCAGGCAGATGCGTCCTGATGCTCGCTACCTTGAATTAATTCATCGTCTCGATCGCGATACATCAGGCTGTATCATGGTTGCCAAGAAGCGCAGCATGTTGCGGCACCTCCAGGCAGCATTGCGTGAGAAAAACACCAGCGGCATCACTAAGGTTTACCATGCTTTGGTTATTGGGCAATGGCCGCAAACCTGTCGTCGGGTTGATGCTCCCTTGCTTAAAGTTGAAGTGGCAGATGACGAGCGCATCGTTCGTGTCCATCCAGACGGCAAGCCAAGCCTAACCGAATTCAAAGTGCTGCAAACCTACAGTAATTGTTCTTTAGTAGAAGCTCGTCCGGTTACCGGTCGGACCCACCAAATTCGTGTGCATGCCAAGCATATGGGTCATAGTCTCGTTGGCGATGAAAAATACGGCGATGACGATTTCAACAAAGAAATGCGGAGCCTGGGAGTTAAGCGGTTGTTCTTGCACGCGGCTGAGCTGGGATTTTATTTGCCTGATGCCACTGAGAAAACGATCGTGAAGGCGCCGCTGGCAAAAGATTTGGCGGCAGTTATTAAAAAGCTCACGCCTGTTTAATTAAGCTTGCGCTGATCCAATTAAAGTTTCGGAGATATTTCTTGCTGTTTATTTTTGATTGGGATGGCACCCTTATTGATTCGAAAGCCAAAATTACGCGTTCCATGCACCGTGCTACGGCGGATATGGGTTGGGAAGTGCTAGCCGATTCTGCAGTTCACAATATTATCGGTTTGGGTTTACCCGAGGCGCTGTCTCAACTGTTTCCTACAAAAACAGATGCTGAGCGAGGAAAATTGCGCGAGCGCTACGCGGAACATTTTATTCGGCTTGATCAAGAAAAGGCATCGGAGTTTTTCCCGCAAGTTATAGAGACATTAGAGGTTCTGCGAAATAAAGGACACAATCTGGCTATAGCAACTGGGAAAGCCCGCAAAGGATTAGATCGTATTCTGCAAGATTTAAAATTGAATGATTATTTTGATGCCACGCGATGTGCTGACGAAACTGCATCAAAGCCTCATCCGTTAATGCTTAAAGAATTGCTCGCGCATTTTGATACCCATGCGGAAAATTCGGTAATGATTGGCGACACTGAATACGATATGGAAATGGCAAGGATCATCAATATGCCGCGCATCGCAGTAAGCTACGGAGCCCACCATATTGATCGCTTGCATCAATATGAGCCGGAATTATGTTTGGATCAGTTTGGCCAACTACTTGGTTGGCATAAGTTAAAGTAGTTATTTTTTCTCCGCTAAAAGCAGCGGGTCTACGCCTTCGCTCCTTAACATTTCACTGAGTTTAATTAGCGGGAGGCCGATAAGCGCGTTGGGGTCGTCACCGCTTAATTTATTGAATAACGCGATACCAAGTCCTTCGCACTTAAAGCTTCCTGCACAATCGTAAGGTGTCTCGTGAATCAGATAATGATGAATTTGTTCATTACTCAGCTTGCGAAAAAAAACGCTAAATTCTTCAACACAAATTTGAATTTGATTGGTCGCCGAATTTAGTAGGCACAACCCTGTTTTAAAAATAACTTGTTTTGCGCTTGCGGCTTTTAATTGCACAAATGCGCGTTCGTAATTATTAGGTTTGCCAAGAATTTCTGAGCCCAATACGGCAACTTGATCCGACCCAATAACAAGATGATGTGGATAATCTGACGCTAAAGCTCGTGCTTTATCTTGGGCGAGCCGTGCTACCAAATCCTCCGCGCTTTCACTTATACGTGGCGATTCGTCAACACTCGGGCTAGCCCACTCAAAGGGTAGCCCCAGTTTGACTAGAAGCTCGCGCCTGTATGGCGAACTGGAAGCGAGAAGAATCGGTTGCATAGGAAGTTCTTTGCTCTTTACGAGTTGAATTAATGACGAGGATCAGGATTTTTGACGTGAAAATCGTATATGAAGTGTTAATTCTACCTGCAAGACACTAAATAGCGCCATTTTCAGAGTTTTTCTTTGACAGATGTAGGTCAGATCCCTATTATGGCGCGCTTATGTTTAAGACCCCCTCATTAAAGCCATTGCCTAAGCAGGCTGACCCTCGAAAATTTGCCCAACAAGGCATATCTCTCCAGGGGTTTATACCTGTAACTGAGCTGCCAAGATTGGTAGATGCAGTTGAAGAGTCCACCGGTGAAGTCCAGGTGGAACTGGCATTTGGAATTAGTGTGGAGAAAAAAAAGGTCGTTACTGGACATGCATCAGCTGAGCTTATATTAGTTTGTCAGCGTTGCCTTGATAAAGTAAATGTGCCGGTAGAAAGTAATATCTCGCTAGGTATTGTGTGGGACGAGGAAGACGCAGAAAAACTGCCGGAATATCTCGACCCATGGATAACTGGTGAAGGTGTAGCAGATCTTTACGATATGATCGAAGAAGAAATGCTGTTGAGTTTACCTAAGGTTGCTTACCACGAAGAGCTTTGCGTTGATCGCCAACTTTTCTCAAGCGGTAAGCCAGTCGAAGTAAAGAAAACGAAAAACCCATTTCAGGTGTTGGAGCAACTTAAGAGCTCGCCGAAAAAAGATTAAACATTTGTTAAATCAAGAGGCGCCTCGGTTTCAACGAGTAAGTAAATAGGAGTAGACCCCATGGCTGTACAACAAAACAAAAAATCTCGTTCCAAGCGCGACATGCGTCGTTCACATGATGCATTGACTGGCCCAACCTTGTCAGTAGATGCAACTAGCGGCGAAAAACACTTGCGTCACCACGTGACTCCAGATGGTTTTTACCGTGGTGTTAAAGTGATCGATAAAGGCGGCAACGAGTAATTTCTCACAAGACGATTAGATCTTGTCTGCAAGAATTCGAATAGCTGTAGATGCTATGAGCGGGGACTTAGGTCCCCGTGTTGCTATTTCGGCCGCACAAAAATTCACTACCCAATTTCCTGATGTTGATATTGTGCTCGTGGGCAATGAACAACAACTTCTTAATTTTTCCTCCGCAAAAAATTTGTCCAGAGATCGCATTCGCATGTTAAATGCATTGGATGTTGTTGCAATGGATGAAGATCCTCTACAGGCACTACGACGAAAAAAAGATTCATCCATGTGGATTGCGATTGATAGTGTCAATAACAATGTGGCTGATGCCTGTGTGAGTGCGGGTAACACGGGTGCATTGCTGGCTATGGGGAAATATTTATTAAAAACCTTTCCCGGTATAGAGCGCCCAGCAATTTGCAAATCAATGCCTGTCGAAAAAGGCCAAACTTTTTTATTGGATTTAGGTGCAAATACAAATTGCACTGCTGAACATTTGCATCAGTTTGCTCTAATGGGGAAAATATTGGCGTCGGCAAATAATCCTGCCCCACGTATTGGTTTATTAAATATAGGCACAGAAGCGACCAAAGGAACTGACGTCATTAAGACTGCACAACATTTATTACAAAATGATTCGCGTTTAAATTTTGCTGGCTTTATTGAAGCGAATAAAATTTTTAGTGGCGATATGGATGTAATTGTTTGCGACGGCTTCCACGGCAATATCGCCTTAAAAACAAGTGAGGGAACAGCGAAATTTATTGCCAATAAAATCCAGACAAGCTTTAAGCGCAATTGGATTACGTGTTTGGCAGCCATTGTCATTTGGCCGGTGTTAAAACAGTTACGCATTGAGCTTGATCCTTCCGTCTATAATGGCGCAAGTTTTTTAGGCCTTCAAAAAGTCCTCGTGAAAAGTCATGGCAATGCTAATGAAAAAGCATTTATCCAGGCATTAATAGTGGCGCGAGAACAAGTTTTACAAAATATTCCTGCACGTATTCAGCGCGAATTTGAACATCAATCCAGCAATAAGTAATTATTTATGACTAAAGAAAATCTTGCTTTTGTATTTCCAGGTCAAGGCTCGCAAAAAATTGGCATGCTTGCTGATTTGGCTGCCAGTCATCCGGTTATCATTCAAACATTTGCAGAAGCATCGGAAGTGCTTGGATATGATTTATGGAATTTGGTACAAAATGGTTCGCAGGACGATATTAATTTAACCGAACGTACTCAACCCTTGTTGTTGACAGCTAGTGTTGCTGTATGGCGCGTATGGAAAGAAAAAAATGGTGCACAACCAACGCTCATGTCTGGTCATAGTTTAGGTGAGTGGTCTGCCTTGGTTTGTGCTGAAGTGGTTGCTTTTAAAGATGCTGTTAAGTTAGTGCAACAGCGTGGAAAATTTATGCAGGAGGCTGTACCAGCAGGCCAGGGCGCAATGGCTGCAATTATAGGTCTGGACGATAACTTAATTATTGATGCATGCAAAAAAGCCGAACAGGGGGAAGTTGTTTCTGCAGTGAATTTTAATTCTCCCGGTCAGGTTGTTATTGCGGGTACTGCATCTGCAGTAGAGCGTGCAAGTGCGCTGTGCAAAGAAGCAGGCGCAAAACGTGCTTTACCCTTACCTGTGAGCGCTCCTTTCCACACATCCTTGATGCGTCCTGCTGCAGATCGGTTGGCAGAACAAATAGCCGCCACTGAATTTAGTGCTCCGAAAATCCCTGTTGTTCACAACGTTACTGCGCAAACTGAGGTGGACCCCAAAAAAATTAAAGCCTTAATGATTGAACAAATTTATAGTGCCGTGCGCTGGGTAGAATGTGTTAATACTATGGGCAACGCAGGTATTACCATTACTGTTGAGTGTGGTCCGGGTAAAGTACTATCAGGTTTGAATAAACGTATACATGCAGATTTAATAACATTCGCCATCGAAAAACCTGAAGAAATAGAAAATGTTTTGGCTCAACTTCAATAATTTTTAGACAAGAGAATCAACTATGAGCATAAATGAAAAAGTTGCTTTAGTGACTGGTGCCAGCCGCGGTATAGGTGCTGCAATTGCAGAACACTTGGGTAAAGCTGGAGCAATTGTTATTGGAACTGCAACCAGTGAATCCGGAGCAGAAAAAATTTCAGCGCGCTTCTCAGAGCTAGGAATTCGTGGCGCAGGAAAAGTTCTAAATGTCACTGATGCTGATTCAGTTGCTGCATTGCTGAAAAGTGTTACAGAGGAATTTGGTGCACCTGCTATTTTAGTTAACAACGCAGGCATCACTAAAGATAATTTATTAATGCGCATGAGTGATGAAGAATGGTTTGATGTTATCAACACAAATCTGAGTGCAATCTATCGCCTGAGTAAAGGCGTCCTTCGTGGCATGATGAAAGCGCGCTGGGGCCGCATTATTAATATTAGTTCTGTTGTTGGCTCCATGGGTAATCCAGGTCAATCAAATTATGCGGCAACCAAAGCGGGTGTGTCTGGTTTTGCGCGTTCATTAGCAGCGGAAGTTGGTTCAAGAAATATTACGGTTAACACAGTTGCTCCGGGATTTATTGATACAGACATGACTAAAGTGCTTCCCGAAGAACAAAAACAGCAACTACTTTCGCGCATTCCATTGGGTCGCCTGGGTTCGCCTGAAGAGATAGCTTCGGTTGTTCTTTTTCTGGCCGGTGACGCCGGTGGCTACATTAGCGGTGAAACAATTCACGTCAATGGCGGCATGTACATGTCTTAATCGGTTTTGCAACCTACTGTTTTTTAAAGAAAAATATTAAATTTTGTAAGTTTTTTCGGTTCCGTGCGTTACAAGTCATTTAAATAGATGTAAAATGCGCGTCGATTTTGACCGAAACATTAATGCTGAGTGCTCGCGCTGGTAATTACTTGCTGGGTATTAATAGTTAGCTAGTGTCGGCTCATCAAACTGACGGTTTTGTCTATAACATTTAGGAGTTACATAACATCATGAGTAGCATTGAAGAACGCGTAAAAAAGATCGTTGCTGAACAATTAGGCGTGAAAGAAGATGAAGTGAAAAACGAAGCTTCTTTCGTAGAAGATCTAGGCGCAGATTCTTTGGATACCGTAGAGTTGGTAATGGCTCTCGAAGAAGAATTCGAAACTGAAATTCCTGATGAAGAAGC
>CBHTVU010000185.1:0-8157 GCA_966096785.1 uncultured Gammaproteobacteria bacterium
ACCGCACACGTATATTCTGGGTTGGACTATGCCAAATTGAACTTGTAAATCGCGATGTAGAATTTTTATGACTTGAGTTAACTCTTTTTCATTAATTGCATCAGCTACATCTTTTAAAGGCAAATGCGTAGTCGCAAGAGCTACACGTAAACCCCGAGTTGCCAACATCATGACCACCTTTTCTGTCGCGGTTTTATCAGCCAAATATTCAGTATGCCCGCTGAAAGAAATACCAGCGTCATTAATGACGCTCTTATGAACAGGGCCAGTCACGAGGGCCGAAAATGAATTTTCGACGCAGCCTGTAATAGCGGCATCAAGCGTTTTTAAAATATAACCTGCATTGCCAATATTTAATTTTCCCAACTCGACGGTTTCGCTTAGGGTAATTGGCAGAACCGCGAGCTCCCCTGCCACGGAAGGTCGAGGTGGTTCGGTGAGATTTACTAGGCGTATTTTCAATGGCAATTTTAAAATTGATGCTCTTGCCAGCAGCATATCGGGATCTGCTATAGCTACGATTTCATGCTGCTGAACTTCCTGAGCCAAAGTAACAATTAAATCAGGCCCTATACCAGCCGGCTCACCGGGTGTGACAGCAATTCGAAAACAACTAGTCATAATGTTTCCCGTTATTTTGATGTGTCTGTAAAACAAAACGCGGCTCAAACAAGGTTATTATTAAACAAAACATATGTTAATAAAACCTGTCTAGCCGCGCTTTACAAAGAACGAATTACTTTAACTTTATTTCGACAAAAGCTTCTTCACGAATTTGCGTTAACCACAATTGAAACTCTTCATCGAAGCGACGTGAACGTATGACATTTTGCACTTGGTTGCGCTTCATTTGCTCACTCATATCTTCTTTGCGACGCTCAAGTACCTGCAGAATATGCCAACCAAAGTCACTTTTGAAAGGGCGGCTAATTTTACCAATAGGTGTGTTAGCCATAGCTTCTTCGAAAACAGCAACAAAGGAACCAGGTGAAGCCCAGCCCAAATCGCCACCACTCAACATGGAGCCTGTGTCCTCAGAGTTTTCTTTTGCCAACTTCGCAAAATCTTCACCTTTTTCAATACGTTCTTTTAATGCCAATAATTTTTCGCGGGCCTGGTTGTCATCCATAATTTCAGACACTTTTACCAAAATATGGCGTGCGTGAGTTTGCTCAACCAATTGCTGGCCACCTCCACGCTGCTCAATATTTTTCAAAATATGGAAGCCTGCGCCGCTGCGGAAAGGTTGAGTCACGTCACCGGTTTTTAAGTTGACTAAATGATTACCAAAAAGCTCGGGTAGCTGCGCAAGCTTGCGCCAACCAATATCACCGCCTTGCAATGCAGCTTGGTCATTAGAATTTGCAATGGCCTGTTGCGCAAAATCTGCACCTTCCTGCAAGCGCTGATAAATCTCTTTTGCTTTCTTCTCAGCCGCAGCAATTGTCTCTGCATCTGCTGAACTCGAAACTGCAATCAGTATGTGTCCGATATGAAAGTCTGGTGAAGTGGCAAATTTACCGTCGCTCGATGCAAGGAAATTATCGATTTCCTGCGGTGTCACCTTGATGCGATTGTTCACAACACCTTGTTGCAAACGAGTAGTGGTTATTTCGTCACGAATTTGATTGCGCAAACCAGCAACCGTTAAACCTTGTCGTTTAAGGTCAGCTGTTAATTCGTCTGCGGTCATCTTATTTTTTTCACGGATACGTTCAATAGCTTGATCGATTTCCGCTTCTTCTACTTTAATTTCATAGCGTTTGGCCAAACCCAGTTCAATGCGTTCAACAATTAATTGTTCAAGTACCTGCTTACGCAAAACATCTTCCGAAGGTAATTGGCTGTACTGGCCTTTTAAACGCTGCAATACGGCTTGAGTACGATCGTTTAATTCACTCTCAAGCACTACGTCTTCATCAACAATCGCGACTACGCGATCAAGCTCTACGGGTTTAGCGGCTAGCACAGGCCCTGCCATTAATAAAGCGGCAATAATAAAGCTAGCGGTCTTGGTCAATCTAATCTGCATAATTTTTTTCACTTGTTGTTTAGCGTAAATTTTTGTCGCGCTCTTTAAAACCTTCTACAGTTTTTTCCAGCAAAGCACTTATTTTTTTATCCATGCTGCCAAGTCCCTTGAGCTCCAGCTCAAACATAACACCTGGCTCAAAATCATCGTTGGTTAAGTTTTTGAGAAAGTCTGGCGTGGAATAATCAACTCTCAACCAACGACGTCCCACAAATCGAACCCTATAGCAGCAATCGTTGTATTCGAGCCCGGCGTAAGTGTCTAGTTCCACATTGTATGTAAAATCATGGTTATTTCGGGCAATCACACTCCAACGGCTGCTAATTGGCAGGATTATGGAAGTGTCTAGCTGATTCATCGATGCGACAATAATATTACCGGCGGGTTCGCTTGGATTCGCAAACGCAGGTTTAAGCGTGTAACGATAGGTTAAATTAAAAATGCGGTAGGAATCATCAATATAGTGCAACCCAGCATTAGCACTGTCCAAACGCTTATTACGCGGATCGTAAGCTCCATCAGCAGTGAAGCGAACACGGTCATTAAGTTGCCCTGTCATTTGCGCAGCCCAATCCGAGGTAGACCGTTTAGTATCTTGCACATCTGAAGAATTTTCGTCACTCAACGATTTATCAAAAGTAGTAATTTCGCGATCACGCATGTAAAAAATTTGACCTACGCTTAAACGCAAACGCTCCATTCCAGTTTTTGCAGAAGAAAATGCAGTGGTAACTGCGAGAGATACCTGATTAGCATCATCAAGACGATCTCCACCGGCAAAGCGTGTGGTGCGAAACAATTGGTTGTAGTTAAACGTGAGAGGTGAAGTATCGAAATTGACCGGATTCTTATTATTCGTCAGGTTGTAGAGCGATGATTGATCTCTGTAATCACTGTAAAAATAAAACATCCTGGGTTCGAGAGTTTGCAAATAATTTTTACCAAACAACATGGTATCCCGTTCAAAAAATAACCCTGCATCGATACTTGCTTGGGGTGTGACAAAACCCGGTGAATCATCCACGCCATCACGCAAGGTTCGATCATCTAACTGATAGGATAAACCCCTAACTCCTACGCTTGGTTTCACAAAACCCCACGTATAAGATTTATCCCAAGTGAGACTATAGTTTGTATTGAATCGCTCACCGTAAACATAATTTTGTCGCGCTTTTTGCGCTTCAAGATCGGCATCCCAGGTTGGGTCTGTAAGGTTTTTAGGATTCTTTAAATATCCATCTGCAAAATAGCGATTCTCTACAAAGTTAACGTATTCATTATTAAGTTTTACCACCCAATCGGTGAATTGATAGTTGCCGTCAACATGTACACGCGGTAATTCACGGTAAGGCATTTGATCAGTTGTCAGCAAACGATATTCATCGACTTTAACACCCGAAAACCAATGGTCTGATCGATAGTCGACAGATGCCGTTTGGCGAATAAATGCTTGTCGATTGGAATCAATTGAACCGTTATACAAATCGCGCAAATAATCTTTATCACTCAGGTCGGCATAACTGATATTGCTGCTCCAGTTTTGCCCGAGACCGCCCTGTTGCTCCAACTTCCCGTACCATCTGTCACTGCCACGATAAGGGTAGGCATCAGCCTCGGTTATATCGCCATCTTGAATCTGCTTTTCCAAAAAACTACTGTAGCCGCCCTTGTCCTTATTAATAACGCTGCTTTCCAGTACAGTGTCGAAATATTTTGTTAAATGACGTAATTCAGTTTCCAACATAAAACCGCGGTTGGACAAATAATGAGGTGTAATAGTGGCATCAGCGTTAGGTGCAATATTCCAGTAAAAAGGAACCGAGAGCTCAGTACCGTTACGTTCACTGTAGCCAGGCGTAGGCGTTAAAAATCCTGTTAAACGTTCCTCACCCACTGGAAAACGTACGTAGGGTAAATAAATAACCGGTATGTCTTTAATAGTGATCCGCATATTCTCAGCGGTTCCGTAATGCTCATCCGGGTGCAATGAAATTTCTGAGCCGCGTAGCGACCAGGCATTGTCGCCAGGCTCACAGCTACTAATTACCGTGTGTTCCAGGTTGATAACGTTGCCATCACGTTTTTCCAACTTGTCTGCCACCCCGTGCATACGGCTCTCATAAAGTACAAAGCGTGCACTATCAAACTGGGCATTGCCTGTGGCGACATCTATATTTGCTGAATCGGCGCGAACTGTGACATTGGGATCACGCAGCTGAATACCGCCGCTTAACTGCGCTTTATCAGTTTCTTTGTCAAATTCCGCACTTTCCGTTGATATGGAACGATTACCCTGGGTAATTGCAACATTACCTTTAAATACCACTTGTTTTTGGCCCGCGCTGGTTTGCTCATCGGCATGGGCACGAATTGGCGCCTCTTGGGGTTGCAAGGCAACATCACCATCCGTTCGTACGGGAGGTATGTAGGCACCTTCACAACATGCATTTGGCAGGAGCTTCTTTTGTTCTTCTGTTAAATCCTTAACTGGTACCCAATCAAGGTAACGGCTATCTTCAAACTCCTTTTCCAGCTTCTTGTCATCAACTCGCTCACTAGCTGCAATTACTGGAGCGCACAGCAAAGTTAGTACAGGTATCGCAGCTACGAATCGGGCTGCTCGCATACCATAAATCATTTTTTTTAACGGAAATCCCGGGACTAAAACCATCAACAGCTGTCTCGTTGAGGAAGGATGCTCTGCATCACTTACATAAATACTTAAGATCATACAAAAATTTGCCGCGATTCTACTGCAATCAGCCCTGCCAGGGAATGAATTCGCCACTAATCATTAGCAAACAGTGCTCCTGTAAACCTGAGAGCCATAATCTTGTAATTCGACAAGACATTTGGCCGACGCGCCAATGCATGAGGTAGAATCGCTCGGATTATCCACCCCTAATCCACCAAATTAAGTATGGAGCCCGCATGCACCTGGCCCTGACGCCACAAGAGAGAGAGCAACAACTGCGCCTTTGGGTTGCCAATGAGTTGTCCCGCTCACCCGAGAACATTAACCTAACCCCAATAGCCAGCGATGCAGGCTTCAGACGCTACTTTCGCTTTGCAACACCGTCACAGTGGCTGGCGGTGGATGCTCCACCACAAACGGAAGACACGCGACAATTCGTGAGCCTCGCCCGCTACCTGAGCACAAACAAGGTTAATACTCCTACTATTCTTGCCGCAGATGAAAAGCTAGGCTTTTTATTGGTGACAGATTTTGGCGATGAGCTTTTGTACCGCACCTTATCTCACGTCAATTTTGAAGCGCGTTATCGACAGACCTTCAATACCCTTTTAAGTTTACAAAGCTGTCCTGATCAACCAACACTTATTCCCCGTTATGACCGCGCCTTGCTACGCAGGGAACTGGATCTTTTTTGTGAATGGTTTGTTGGAAAATTATTGGGTTATGAATTGCAAGAATCCGAACAAGGCATATTGGACGATTTTTTCACTAAGCTGGAAAATGCAGCACTTGAACAACCACAAACGCTGGTTCATCGCGATTTCCATTCCCGCAATTTACTAGTTTGTGCCGATGAGTCTATCGGGGTAATCGATTTCCAAGGTGCGCTCTGGGGTGGGTGTACCTATGATCTAGTATCGCTATTAAGGGATTGTTATATCCGATGGCCCGCTGATCGCGTTCAGCAACTGGCACTGGAATATCACCGTGTAGCTATAGAGGCTGGCTTGCTGGAGGCTCATGTAGACGAAGATATCTATCTGCGTTGGTTTGATTGGATGGGATTGCAGCGTCATGTAAAAGTGTTGGGAATTTTTTCACGCTTACATCTGCGGGATAACAAACCACATTACCTTAAAGATCTTCCCCTGGTAATTCGCTATACCTTGGAGATCGTGCAGACCTACCCGGAGCTGCAAGCATTTGCAGCTTGGTTTAAAGAAAAGCTTTTACCATTAATAGAACAACAATCCTGGTATAGCGATTATCGTGTGGCAGGTGAGCAGCAATGATTCGCAAAGCAATGATTTTAGCCGCCGGGCTTGGGCAGCGCATGCGACCTTTAACTGATCATTTGCCAAAACCCCTGCTTAGTGCGGGCGGAAAACCCTTATTGCAATATCATCTTGAAGCACTTGCAGCTGCCGGTGTAGAAGAGGTTGTCATCAATCTCGCCTACCTGGGCGAAAAAATTCGAGACTTTGTAGGGAGTGGGGAGAAATTCGGTATATGTGTCCGTTATTCCGAAGAGCCGGAACCTCTCGAAACGGCCGGCGCTTTGTTAAACGCTTTGCACTTGCTCGGCGATGATCCTTTTATTCTGATTAACGGGGATGTGTGGTCGGATTATCCCGTGGAAAATCTCGCCAATTATTCGTTAAACCAATCTGAAGATGCACATTTAGTACTGGTGCCCAATCCTGAATTTCACCCCCATGGAGATTTTTCTCCAAACTCATCGGGGCTACTTGAAAACAATCCGCTTCTCGACAAGTTTACTTTCGCTGGTTTGAGCGTGATTCATCCGCGTCTTATTAAGTACTATCCGCATCGCCGCGTAAAATTTCCTCTCGGCGAAGTTTTAAAGTATGGTATTAATGAAACTCGTATAAGCGCCGAGGTTTATCGCGGTCGCTGGAGTGATGTGGGTACCCCTGAGCGCCTGGCATTGCTCGACACGCAACTCAGCCTAAACGCTTAACCCGATTTTTATAAAAATAAACAGTAGTGCAAACGCTAAACCTAATTCTGTTAGATCCTAAGAACAAGCTGACCCGAATTATTGGGCTATAGTGTAATAACATCATAAATATTTCATTGATACTTGTGCACGAATGACCACATTGCAGCCTATCAAACAGCTTATCCAACAACTCAATGTGCCCTCGCAGGATTTGGCACAATTGAGCTTTTGCGACGGCATGAGAGAGAGCAGTGTTAAAGCCTGGGTTCACTCACTACCGCTTACCCAAACACAATTTGTCAGCGGTTTACTTTACCAGGCACTGCCAGATATCAGCAGATTCCAAACCAATCCTGGCAACCGCATCCAGATTTTGGAACATTTGCGTAGCCCCACTTTGCAATCAATCGAAGGGCTGACACAGGCTTTTCTCAACCAACCTTTAATACTGCCAGATCCAGCTGTAAAAACAGCCACCATTGCACAAGCCTTACAAAAACACATGATCAATGGTTACCTCGTTGCTATCCGTGACCTTGCCAATCAATCCAATGCAAACACTGATTTATTGAGCCTGGCAATTCATCGCGCAATTACTGGAATCAGTTTATTGTTAGTTCGGTATTATCAACTTTACGTTCCCATCTCCGGGCAATTGTGGACTGAACTTCATTCGCTTTACCAATTAGCGTTACATTTTGAAATTACTGAAAATCACGTAACGGATAATTATCTCCATTTACAACACTGCCCTACTATTGCACTAACTTATATCCGCACACTACTGCTCGCGTGCGCGCGCCCAAATCAATTGCGACAAGATGAAATTCTCGCCACCTTTGAAGCGCTGGATGAACTGAGTGTATTAGCCCAACTACAAGATACGCAAAGCGGAAATCACGATAATTTGTTTGCCGTCGCGCTAAATAGCAATCGTCCACCGCTCTATCGTTCACGTTTTACAATTGATGACGACAACCTCTTGTTGGAATTAAACACCGCGCAAATTTGTAGAAAATTAAATGAAATTAATACGATTGCGACTCCAGATTCCGATGGGGCAACGCTACGAAATGAATTGCAGCTAACACCCGCACTAACCGGACACCTTATTCAAGCATGGAATCTACTCGCTCAAAGAAATTTTGATCGGCAGCAAAGCCAGGGCGCTTTAGACGTAGCTGTAGGTTTGAGCACTATTCATTATCATCTCGCGGGAAAAACTATTTTTACACATTTTTTAAATCGGACTAACACACCCCAGTCGATTCATGGCATTGAATCCATTTTTCAAAAACGTGGAGTTACTTTAAAAAATGATAACCAAAAAAAATCGAGCAATGATCCTTGGGAAGACGCGTTTGATATTTCCGATGCAGCAGGTAAACATGTAGCCACTGACGGAATTGAATCTGAAATCAGAAAGCAGGAAGAAGATGAGTATAAAGATGCTTATCCGATTTACCA
>CBHTVU010000186.1:0-8082 GCA_966096785.1 uncultured Gammaproteobacteria bacterium
TGCGGATATTAAAGAGCCAATCCTCGCCTGCCCTAACGACCCTGACGATGTAAAAATTCTTTCCGACGTTCAAGGTGCGAAAATTGACGAAGTGTTTATCGGTTCTTGCATGACTAACATCGGTCACTTCCGCGCGGCGGGCAAATTGCTGAATACAACCAAAGAAGAGCTTTCAACTCGTTTGTGGATCGCACCGCCAACCAAGATGGATCAACATCAATTGGTAGAAGAAGGCTACTACAGCATCTTCGGCGTTAAGGGTGCTCGCACTGAAATGCCAGGCTGCTCTCTCTGCATGGGTAACCAGGCACGTGTAGCGAAAAACTCGACGGTAGTCTCTACCTCTACCCGTAACTTCCCGAACCGTTTGGGTGAAGGTGCGAACGTGTATTTGGCATCAGCAGAATTGGCAGCAGTAGCGGCAATTCTAGGCAAACTGCCAACGCCGGAAGAGTATTTGAGCTATGCCAATAAGTTGAACAGCATGAGCAGCGATATTTATCGTTACCTTAACTTCAACGAAATTCAAAGCTATCAGGAAGCAGCGAATGAAGGTAAACGAATTGCAGCAGTGGAAATTCAGACTGTTGCGATTTAACTTTTCGGTGACGCTTTAATAAAAAAACCCGCAAATTTGCGGGTTTTTTTATGCTTAAGATGAACGGGCAGAAAATTACTAGAATGGCGATGTCTCGATAAATTAATTATCGTTATTGCCAGATAAAGCTTTAAAGGCCCCAGTCAAAAAAGTACCTGTCGATTTCAAACTTCTAACGATAGATTCCATTGCACTGAATTGAGCTTGCAAGCGCGCGCGATAAGATTCGCTACGTTTATCAACAGCAACCAAATCCGTTTTCACTTTCGCAGCATCTTTAGCAATATTAGTTTCGCGTGATTTTATCAATCCATTTGTTTTCAAAAAATTGTCAATCAGGCCGGTAAAGCTACTTGCAAAACCTCTTGAAAAAGTAATTTTTCCAGACGTTGCCCCTTCATTAACTTGGAGAGATAAACCTTCAGCTTTGCTGCCAATAGCGGGTAAAAGTACATTGCCGTATCCAAACCCGGTAACACCGCCTACAGAGCCGATAACGTCGGCACCGGCTGTACCAGCCCCTACGCTAATACCCAGGTCGGCCATATCCGCACCGACTGTTTTAAAGTCGATATTACTTGCCGAACCATAGGCGGATGACGTGAATTCAAGCTTATTGGTAGTGGTGTTGAATGACACAGCTACACCGACTTTAGCAGCGGTGATAGCAGAATCTGCATTAATACGGGATTGAATATCCGCAGCCAGTTCTGCTCCTGTTGCAAAGGTTTTGGTGGGCAAGGTGATAGATGAAGTACTCACGCCATCTATTGCCACGGTAAAACTGTAAGCCTTGCCAGTGGTATCCAGTGGAAAGGTCGATACCATAGCGCCCGCGGTAAGCGTGCCTTTGCGAGGCGGGGTACTGATGGCTACATCATAAGTACCTGGCGTACTTAGATTGGTGTATTTCGTAAGACTAATTTGCGAATTGTCCGAGGAAGTTTTTGGAACAAAAAAGTCCCGTACCGCTTCAAAATTTTTGTCTAAAGCAGCACGAAAACTTGTTGTGTTCGCAGAGTCGTCGATCTTTAAGGTGCCGTCCAATTCGGTACGAATACCCAAACTACCCAGCGTATTAAACCCGCCCGCTAAACCCGCAATACGAATATTAAGTTGCGACTTCACCTGCTGGACCAGATTTTTTGCCATAGGGTCCTGGCGCAAGCTGCCGTAGCCATTCTTTTCTTTATCGAAACCAACCAATTTTCCGCTATCGGTCAAAAACGTGTTGTAAGCAGTTACAAAATCGCGAATTGCTTTTTCAGAGGTTGCCTTGTCAGCCGAAATACCAATGTTTACCGTTTCAGTCGATGATTTGTTGAACAAATCAAACTCCAGACCATCAATAACATCGGTTAAATGATTGGTCGAACGAGTAACTGTCGCGCCGTTGACACGAACGATTGCGTCCTTACCTTCTTGCTGTTGCAACATGGTTTTGTTGGTTTCATTCAAATTGAAACTGGCAAGACCGGGTGAACCGGGTGTTTCAGTCGCGGTAATCTCAACTTCACTGGATTCACCAGAAGGAGCCGTAACCAACAATTTATAGCTGCCGTTATTACTGAGGATACTGGCCTTTAAGCCAAGACCTGATTTATTAATAGCATCGCGAACACCCGTTAAGGAGTTGTTGCTGTCGTCAATAGTAATGGTGCCGCCAGTTTTGGAACTATCAACAGTAAATGTTCCAACAGGCAACGGATTGCCGGGAGCAGCCGCAGTTGTGGTCCAACTACCAAAACGTATCGCAAGTGTACCCTTCCCTATAGGCGCGCTTTGGGACGAAAAGGTCCCTGAACTTATGGATTGTGCTTGAGCTATTTGATCGACATTGATGCTGTAATCACCTACTGACGCCTTAGCATCAATTTTTGTAATCCCCATAAGCGTTGTGGTTGGTACAGAAACTGATTTTGCGTTAAACGTATCTGGGTTAGCTAATGCAGATGCAGATGATTCCAGCGCCGAAAAAGCACTACGCAGTAAACCAAAGTCGGAAATTTGAGTTTCGAGCAGAGTTTGTTTAGTGGTTAATCGGTTCGAGTCGGCAAACTTATTAACATCAACCAATTTATTAATTAAAGAATTGGTATCAATACCCGAGCCTGAGCCCAAAGAACTAATAATAGAGGAACCCGTACCCGCTGTATTAGGGGTTGGAGTTGTGTTGGTTGTTGATGTAATCGCCATGGATACCTCCAGAAACAATATCGCTATCAAGTTAACGGCAATAGTTGAATAAACTTTAGCCTAAATAAGCACGATAATTTGTAGATTTTGAATTTATCGCAAAGTTCTTTATGCGAATCATCAAAGTGAACTGACAAACGGAAAATACTTGCCGCTTACCACCCTGACTAACCCTCACTTTTGATGAAATATTCGTGTTTACTCACCCATAAAGGACTCTATGCACATAGCACACCAAGTTAAATAAAACGCGCTCACCGCCCCTGAATTTATTTGGCTTTAGGTTATAAGAATCATTATTAAGTATGTGATAGTGGTATTATTCACCGCGTTTTTCAGCCCTTCTCATTCAGTCTTTCCAGGTGCCTTAAAAATCAATCATGCAGCTAAATACTGAAGTATTAAAAAAGCTCACGCCTTTTATTAGCATAATTTTATTTTGTATTGCGGCTTACGCTGTACATCGCCAGATTGTTAATTACGGCTGGGGTAACTTATGGACTGATCTTTTAGCAACACCGACAGAAACTCTCGAAACCATGTTTTTCATGAGTGTTTTTGGTTACGTCACTTTGAGTTTGTGCGAATGGATTGCCATTCGCTATACCGAGGAAAAACTACCTTATAGATTAATCCTGCTCGGTTCTTTTTTGAGTAATGCGATTAGTCACAACGTAGGCGCATCACCGATTAGCGGTGGCGCTATTCGTTACAGGTTTTACAGCGAATGGGGGTTGAGTAATAGCGCCATTGCAAAAATTACCGTCTTTGGCACTTTAAGTTATTTTTTGAGTGCCTTCACCTTATTAATTATTACATCCGTTATCGAACACGATTCATTACCAATTGATTCCGAGTTAGCTAAAAATACCATTCATTTATTACTAATACTTGGTGTCTGCTTTGTTGTCGGCTGGATAGCAATATCGTGCTTCAGTAAAAAACAATTTGCGATTGGAAAATTTACAATCTCTCCTCCCTCACCCTCACTGGCGTTTCAGCAAATTACGGCAGGAGCAATCGATCTCACAATTGCTTCCATAGTGCTTTACATACCTCTGTTGAATTTTACGGATATAAGCTTTAGCGAATTTTTAATTTACTATGTCGTTGCCCAACTCTTTGGCTTAATTAGTCAGGTACCAGGAGGAATAGGAATTTTTGAAGGCGGTTTTATGTATCTCGCTCAAGGCCGCTTCCCACCCGAACAATTACTTTCAGCCTTAATTATTTATCGCATTGTTTATTACATAGTACCTTTGTTGATAGCGGGTGTTTTAATTGTTGCTTATGAAACAAAAAGCCACCGTTTTGTTTACACACTAAAATTGCATTACTTATTCAAAATTCTTCATTTGGCAACCCCAAAAATATTTTCAGTGTTACTTCTCATCGGTGGCAGTGTTCTTCTAGTGTCCGGCGCAACACCGGGAATTCAGGAGCGGTTGGACTGGTTGCAATTTTTCCTTCCCCTACCGCTGATAGAGTTTTCACATCTCGTTAACAGCCTAGTTGGCTTGGGAATGATTTTTCTATCACGCGCAGTTAGCCTAAAGCTCGATTCAGCCTATTACGCGACTCTCATTTTGCTCTCCACAGGTATAATTGTTTCTCTTGCCAAAGGTTGGGATTTTGAAGAGGCGTCAATTTTAGGGATTATGTTAATTGCTTTTATTCCTACGCGAAAACATTTCTACCGAAAATCTGCATTAATGAAAATGGAAATTCCCCTGACCCAATTATTCATTGGTGCTGCAATTGTAGGCATATCCACTTGGCTTGGTTTCTTTTCCTATAAAGATGTGGCTTATTCCAACGATCTCTGGTGGCAGTTTTCTCTGGATAGAAGTGGCGATGCATCACGTTTTTTACGTTCGCTATTTGTAATTTCAGTAGTGTGTGGCGGTTTATTAATTTATCGATTAATGAGCAAAACAGTTATTGATCTGACTTTACCCACTAAAGAAGAATTGGACATAGCGACTCAGATTGTTCATAACTCCAGCACCACCGACCACCATTTGGTGTTAACTGGTGATAAATATATTATGTGGAGTAAAACACAGAAAAGCTTTTTGATGTTCGGAGTGACAAATAAATTTTGGATCGCAATGGGAGATCCAGTTGGCGACCCTGCCGAATTTGATGAACTCGTTTGGCGTTTTCGTGAATCAGCGGATAAAGTTGCTGCCCAAATTGCTTTCTATGAAATAGGCGTAAAAAGTATTCCTTTATATTTGGACTTAGGGCTGAGCCTGATTAAATTAGGACAGCAAGCATTGATCCCGCTGAACGACTTTGGACTGGAAGGAAAAAAACGCCAGAACTTCCGTAGCGCCATCAACAAATATCAACGTGAGGGTTTTACCTTTGAAATTGTTTATTCTCATCAAGTCGACGCCATCTTACCCAACCTGAGAAAAATTTCAGATGCATGGCTGAAAGAAAAAAATGCTAAAGAAAAACGTTTTTCCCTTGGCTTTTTCAATGAAGAATATTTGCGGCACTGTGAACTCGCTGTAGTAAAGAAAGACGGTGATATTTATGCATTTTGTAATCTCTGGGCCATCAATAATCGCCAACAAATATCTATCGACCTCATGCGTTATTTGCCAGGCACACCCAATGGCATTATGGAATACCTGAATATTAGTCTTGCAATGTGGGCGAAAGAGCAAGGGTTTACCTATTTTTGCCTGGGCATGGCGCCACTTTCAGGCCTTGAAAATCACTCGCTCGCTCCGCTCTGGCATAAAATTGGAAATACTATTTTTCGCATAGGCGGTGACTTTTATAATTTTGAAGGTGTGTATTTCTACAAGGAAAAATTCAATCCCAAATGGCAACCTGTATATTTGGCTGCCCCGCCAGGTCTACAAACCGCCTCTGCCCTGCTCGCTGCAACAACATTAATTTCCGGTGGCGTAAAAGGCATTTTTTCAAAATAATTCCTTTAATTACATAGAGCTTTTTATAATATGTCTTTTCTTTTAAAGAAAAAATTTTTCATTATCATATTGATTGTATGCCTGGGCCTCATGAATTTGGCCTACATTTTATTGCGCCAATATACATCTGCGAATCCGGAACATATAAGCCTTACAAATGTGAAATTACATAGCAATGAAAGCATTCGAATAGCGCATGCAGAAAAACCGGAGAAAGGCCTACTTATTTTTTTAATAGATTCCAACAATGTTAAAGTCAATGAGGAGTACGCCAAAAAGTTTGCTGCACTAAGTTATTATGTTGCCATTGTTGATAGTAAAACTTTACTTAATTCAGCAGCTAAACAAGCCAGTCAATGTTTAAACATCGCAGAAAAATTAACTGCAATGGCAGCGCAACTTCAAACAAACTTGAAATTAGATGCCGTAGCGCTACCTATTTTAGTCGGCATTGAAAATGGCGCTTCTGTTGCATATGCAGCTTTGGCGCAAGCCAACGGGCAGAAATTCCATGCCGCAGTTGGAATCAACTTTTCAACGAAACTGGAATCGCACCCAACGCTCTGTGAAGAGGAAAAGTTTACCGAATCTGTGCAGGGGAAACCTCAAGTTCTTACTGTCGTTAATCGCCTACCGACTAGTTATTACGTTTTTCAAGATGAACATTCTCCCGATATCGCCAATAAAGAATTTACGACTAAAGTCGGTAACTTGAAGTTAACGCAGGAAGAAAATAAGGAGCAAGCCATTTCTGAAGCTTCCCAAATTTTACAATGGTTGGACCCGCGTCTTTCAGATCAGATTTCGTCAGACGCAAGCGACAGCGATCTACCCATTATCGAAGTACCTGCAGCAGATACACCGACAGAAGAGAAGCCAAGCAATAATTCTCAAACTTTGGCAGTGGTAATTACCGGAGATGGTGGATGGGCAGAAATCGATAAAAACATTGCAAGAATTCTTGCCGAACGCGGTATTTCCACCGTTGCGCTCGACGCACTCAGCTACTTCTGGAAAGAGCGAACACCGGAAGAAACGACTCAAGATGTAGAAACCATAATCACAGAATATCTCGCCAAGTGGAATAAACAAAAAATAATCTTAATTGGTTATTCTTTCGGTGCAGATGTTTTGCCATTTGTTGCAAACAATTTGACAGCAGATACAAAAAAGCAGCTCGCCCTGGTTGCGCTTCTCGGTATGGGGAAAACCGCCGCATTTGAGTTCAGGTTGTCAAGCTGGATGAATGCTGATACAGATGCATC
Organism: uncultured Gammaproteobacteria bacterium; assembly: GCA_966096785.1. GTDB lineage: Bacteria > Pseudomonadota > Gammaproteobacteria > Pseudomonadales > Cellvibrionaceae > Cellvibrio. The sequence continues at coordinate 7,008 of CBHTVU010000186.1, forward strand.
ACGCCTTCCGTTGCTGCCTGAAGTTGAAAAAATGAAATGGGCAAATAGCATTTGCATTTACGGTGTGGATGACCCCGCTGCCAATTGTCTTGCTATAACAGCTCTGGGGGTTAAGAGCATCAGCATGACCGGCGATCATCATTTCGACGAAAAATATGAAGAACTTGTTCAACATATTATTGAAAATATAAAACCAGAGCTCTAACTTTTACAAACAAATTAAAACGATAAAATTTTCACACATGTAACCATTATTAAAATTTCGATTTTATTATATCACTGGCATTTATGAACCTCAGGTTTTAAATGAGTATATTCAAAATCACATTTGCAGGATTCATAATCAAAACTACCGCCTCTCTCACGACACCTATCAATGTCCTTTTTGAAATGCCTAAGCCAGGTTGTGTACGAAAATTTGGGCAGGGTCTTCTGAGGTAAAACCCAACTCCCCACACACCACCCCCGCGATTCGCGTAATAGCCTTGCCAGATTGCCTGTCCTTTTGCATTAAATTCACCGCTCCGCTACTGCGATTTCCCCGGACCTGCATCTGACAGAAGTGATTTACTCTTATTTTTTCTGGTAATAAATCACAATAAACCTCTCTCTTTTTTCACGGCCGTTTTTTCCTATAAGAAGATACTAGTGGATGAGGGCAAAACGCCTTTCATTAGCAGGGAGGCAAGTTTTGTCCTTTTACCCCCACTTAATCTTTAAGGAGAAGGACCATGTCAGAAGATAAATCAGTAGAGACAAGCATTGAAACATCAGCCAGCGAAGCTTCAGTCACCACAGATCGCCGCGATTTTTTGCGCAATTCTGTACTCGCTGCAGGAGCAGTTGCCACTTTGGCCGTAGCTGAATCCGCACATGCTCAAGTGTGTTACGACGCATCCGGCAATGTGGTAAAGCCAACTGCGATACCCAAATTAATCGACGTTAGCTTTAACGCCGGCGACTTGAAGATCGATGATTTATACAGTGTCATCAAGCAGCTGGGAGGAATAACCGGTTGCTTAACCTGTGGCCTTAACGGGTTTGATTTGCACGTTAGGATCAACCCCGTCCTACC
>CBHTVU010000187.1:0-8052 GCA_966096785.1 uncultured Gammaproteobacteria bacterium
CGCGAGTAATTATCCAACCGTATTTTGCGGAAGTCCTAATGTAGGAGTAGGCCGCATTCTCGCAACAGCAACAGGTTCTTCTGATCCAGATGGCGACGCTTTAAGATATTCATGGACATTAAGCGGAGGATCTGGTGGATCGGCTACAGGTTATGAAGTTACTTTCCCCAGCCAACGATGGTCAACTTATCAATTGACCCTGACAGTGACGGATAGCAGAGGAGCGTCCACAAGTATCACTAAATCAATTGCGCCTTTTTATATTGATTGTTTCAACAGTTCGAGCAGTTCACCGAGCAGTGTTCCTCGTTCAAGTTCGAGTTCTATTATCGATTCCAGCAGCTCGACACGAACAACAAGCAGCAGCTCAATAAAGTCATCTTCAAGCTCACCTTCGAGTTCATCTTCAATTGCCTCTTCAAGTTCATCTACATCTACCAAAGCACAATGTAGTTATCAGGTAAACAGTGAGTGGGGGAATGGATTTACGGCAAGCATTCGTATAAAAAATACTACATATTCCGTTATTAATGGTTGGACAGTTAGTTGGCAATATACAAATGGATCAAAAATTACCAACTTATGGAATGCTACCTTAAGCGGCAATAATCCATACAGTGCACGAAATCTTAATTGGAATGCAAGCATCCAGCCAGGGCAAACTATTGAGTTTGGTTTTCAGGGAAGTAAACCTGCGGGGGCAGCTAGTGTGCCGATTGTTAGCGGAAATATCTGTCGCTAATTGACTAGTGCCCCGCTGTAGCGGGGCACTGTTATTTTCTGTTTGTGTAGTTAGCCTGCAGTGCGCTGAATGTCATTTATTTTGTGTTGCAGAGCGTTTATTTTTTTTATCTAGCAATCCATAAATATGACCAATCGAGGTAATCATTGTGTAAATGGGATGCAGGTAATTTTTTTCATGCAATCCAAACAATTGCGCAGAAGTTAGTTTACTCAATACTGTCTCGTTTATCGTATAAAGACCTTCGACTTGTAGAAAATCTTTGTTTTCAAGTGTGATTTGCAATTGAAGGGGTTGCAATAAATTTAAGGCGAGAAGTTCATTAATATATAATTGTGTTGCTTTTTCACCGTCAAATAATTCAGCGAGCATGTTTTTTATGTGTGCGAGGTAATCAGTTTCGTTTCCCGCTGTGTCAAATAATTTCTGCTTGCTCTCTTCGATATCTCTATCTTTTTCTACGCTCGCGTGGTTCATGTCAATGCAAATGATGTGGTCATCATTCACATCAGATTTGCCAATAAAAAAAGGTTGTCGTCTTATATGGAGGGGCAGGTAAAGCGCCTCCCACGAATCCCGGTTAAAAAATAGATTCTCACCTTTCTCAAGTCCAAATAAAGTAACGCAGGTGAAGCGTCCAGTATCCTGGTTTTTTGTGATGACTATAGGATATTGTAAAGCGAGTTTCGTAAACTCAGAAAGCACAACGGGAACCATATGTAGAATTCCAGCCTCGGACTCTACTTTTTTTGGGTTTATTTCCAGAGCTTGATGCGTTTTTGAATTGAGTGCAACCAAAGTAGACATAACGTTTATTCTTTAGATTAAATTAAATTTTTGCAAAACCGTATTCGTGGATTTTGTTTATCAACTCGCGATTGGTAGGCAATTTAGATAATGCGTTTTTCGTAGCAGCAGCACTTAAACTTATTTGTTCCGCTGCTATAGCTGCATCTGCAGATACTCGGGAATGTTCGAGGTAAGCTTCGTCTAATTTGAACCCCATACCGTAAAGTACATATTGATAACTTGCTGCCGGAAATACTTCGTTGTTGCTGCTAAAATCGCAATTTTTGGGAGATCTAAACCGCCAGAGTTGCATTAACTCTTGCAAACTTTCCGGAATAGTTTTGGGGTCACGATTGTCAGTCCAAAATGTATTATCAGAACGTTTGCTCAAAATATAATGCAACTTCAGGAAATCAATAATACGATCCCAGCGATACAAAAATGTTTCGTTAAAGCGTTTGGCAGTGATATCCATCACTTCTCTGCATGCAGGCAATTGTTCAGCAATCATATCGGCAGAGAGCTCTACCAGAACTATAGCCGAAGCTTCCAATGGCTCTAAAAAGCCTGCGGATAAACCAACAGCAACACAGTTGTTTTTCCAAAATAATTTTCTGTGCCCGGAAGAGATAGGAATTTTGCGCGGATTCAAATTGTCCATTGCTGGGCCAGCATATTTACGTAGGGTATTTTCGGCCTGTTCGTGACTGGTGTGACGGCTTGAGTACACGTAACCAATACCGCGGCGCTGAATAAGCCCTATATCCCAAATCCAACCGGCTTCTTGCGCAGTGGATATGGTGTGTGAGGCTATAGGTGAGTCATCTCGTTCGTAGGGAAGTTGCACCGCAATTGCGGTATCAATAAATAAAATATCGCTTTTATCCAGAAATGGAACCTGCAAATGTTTTCCAAGTAAAAGAGAGGAGAATCCTGTGCAATCCACAAAAAGATCGCCGGAAATATTACCAACATTTTCGGTAGTAACCGCCGCTATGTCGCCATTTTCTGCGGAAATAATTCCTGTTACATCTGCCAATATATGACGAACCCCCAAATTTTTTACGCAGTGATTTTTTAAAAAATCGGCGAATTTCACCGCATCCAAATGATAGGCATAATTTGCAACGGATGAAAATTCAGGTGTGGTAATCAGTTTCGGCGCCAAGCCTTTCTCACAGATTTTTTCCTGGAAACATACTGCATCTGAAAAAGATTGGTGACTATAATTTGCTTGCCAGTGTGGGGGCAGATCCACTTTATTAAAGCCCTGGGGTAACATCAGAGGATGATAGTAAAAATCGTTAGGTGTGCCATCCACCCATTTGGAAAATTTTGCACCCTGTTTGAAGGTTGCATCACAGGCGCGCATAAAATCAGTTTCAGATATGCCCATTTTGATGAGCGTATTGCGCATGGTTGGCCATGTGCCTTCACCTACACCAATGATATTAATGGTTGGTGACTCAATTAACGTTATTGAAATAGTCGTTGGATTATCTTTATATTTAGCAGCTATACGCCCAGCGGTGATCCAACCCGCAGAGCCACCACCCACAATGACAACAGATTTAACGGGAGTAGACATCAGAGCTCTTCATTTGAGAAATGTTATAAATATTTTTTGCAGAAAAAAGGGCTGCTAGTTAGCAGCCCAACGATGGTACGCTTATTAAAACTTGGCGTTCAGTCCTACAGAAATTCTGCGGCCTGCATCTTCTGCTCCAATAAACTGATTTTGGTAACGACCATATTTAGTCACCGCTTCCTCAGTTAAGTTGGTCGCTTCAAATAATACAGAAACATTATCATTAATTGCATAACTACCACTCATGTCCCATTGTCCATAAGCCCTAACGTGGATTACACCGGCGCCATTGATTTGCGTCATTGACTGTAAAAATTTATCACGCCAGTTGTAGGCAATACGCAATTGATAGGGGCCTTGTTCATAGAAGCCAACAAGGTTTGCAGAATCGCTAATTCCTGTAACCGCGAATTTTTGCGTTATGTCACCCGCTTTTAATGGAGCGTCGCTGTCCACCATTGTCGCGTTCACAATAACACCAAAACCACTATCGCCAAAGGTGTGCTGCACGGCCATTTCCAAACCGTCAACAATAGCTTCTTCACCATTGGTTGGATAAGTCACGGTAAATTCTGCAATGCCATCAGATGCATCAGGCGCATTTGGATCAGTACCTGTTGTAGGGTCAGTCAGCAGACTTCCATCACTTGTCACAAAAGTTTGTTTTTTCGTGACAGTGGTAATGAAGTTAGTTACATCTTTCCAGAAATAACCCACGGATACATAACTTGAATCGTTGTAATACCACTCAAGTGAAAGATCGAGGTTGTCGGATAAAAATGGTTTGAGCTCTGCATTTCCGGCGCTTGCTGTCAGTGTGCCGGGGCGTGTGGTTACCACGTTGGTTGCGGGCGACATATTCGCCAGCTGCGGACGCGTTAATGAGCGTGAAGCCGCAACACGAGCAATTAAATCGTCCTGAATAGTTAAACCAAAGTTAACATTCGGCAACAAGGTTTTGTAAGACATGGATTCGTTAATTGGCGAGGGGGCACCATAAGTCGTACTCATTTCTGTTTGGTCAAGAATATTAAGCAACTCAGGTGAACCTTGCGTTCCTTTGACAGTAACATCTGTGCTTTCAAGACGCGCACCTGTAGTTACTTTCAATGGCATTCCCGCGAGAGAAGATGCAAAATCCAATTCAAAATAGCCTGCTGAGGTTTCTTCTTCTACTTCATAAGAAATATCCGAGCGACGCGCATCAAAAGTAAAACCGCCACCTTTTTGTTGTTCAAGGAAGGAGAATAATTTTTTCTCATTAAGCCCTAACCAGGTAGTCGGCGTTCTTCCGCTTCCGCTGACATTTTTTAAGAAATCACTGCCAGCGTTAAAACGAAATAGAAAATCGTCCGGGATATCTGGAATATCAGGATAACCAGCAAAAGCAGCATGGGTTGGATTTGCCTGGTCGTTCGCCCAATAGGTTAAGGATTTTGTTTCGGTAGAAGATGATAAGCCAAACTTGGCTGCGACCAATCCAGACGTTTCACCTTCAGTCCACTTACCATCCATTTTAAATTGATCCACTTTATCTTCAACAGCCCAACCACGACGTAACATAACGTGCGGCTTTGCGTTAGAAGGATCAAGATAATCTTTTACTGAATGCGTAATAGGTGCGTTAGTCGTAGGATTAAATTCATAGACTAATCCATCAGCAGCAGTTTGGAAGCCACTCATAACCGGCAATATGGCAGAGTCAGATTGAAACCTGATGCGATTTTTGTAACCGAGAATTGCCAGCATATTCGCGCCGCCGTTATTTGCAGCGCGTTCTGATGTGGAGGTTGCAGCATCAAAAACAATATTTAATTTATCATTAACATCCCAATCTGCCTGTAAACCATAGGATTTCGTATTGGTGAGGCGATCAAACTTTTTAGCCTGGAAGTCAGTTGCCAAACCAGTCTCTTGATACAGATCTATAACAGTTCCGTTTTTATCGGTGACTACATTTTCCAAATTGGGTGCAGTAAACCAGTGACCATAAGCGGTCGCATCAGTTTTAATATCAAAATCGGACGTAAGTGCATCCGCAGTGATTGTTAAATTGTCTTGGGGTTTGTATTGCAACACCAAATTCGCGTTGGTACGAGTACGCTCTTCAAAATTAACAATTAAATTGTAATTGCGCGGCAAAAATACGTTTCCATCGAAACCTTCTCCGCCATTTAATTCGGAAGTAGGAATTGCAGGGTTTTCCAACCATCCGCTCACTTCAGCTATATTCAGCCGAGTCTCCGCTTTTTTCCGTGAAACAGCGAGTAGGGCACCGAAGGTACCGTCGTTAAATGTGTTACTGACCAGGGCAGAATATTCTGGTGTGGTTTCGCCGCTGTTGTTGTCGTATAGGGCTTTAATACTACCAGCAACTTTTAATCCATCCCATGCAAGTGGGCGAGCTGTCGTAATGTTTACCGTTGCACCTATACCACCTGATTGCTGCGCAGCGGTTGCCGTTTTATAAACATTTATGCCATTAACCATGTCAGCAGACACAGTATCAAAACTAAATGCACGCGCGTCATTTTCGGAGGCAATTTGTCTTCCGTTCACTAACACTGTATTAAAATCTGGACCAAACCCACGCACGGTAATCAGTTGACCTTCACCACCTGCGCGGTCTATAGAAACACCCGTAATACGCTGCAAAGATTCGGCAAGGTTTTGATCGGGAAATTTACCAATGTCTTCAGAAGAAATCGCATCAACAACGCCACTTTCTTCACGCTTAATATCTTGTGAACGCATCAAGCTTCCACGAATACCCTGAACAACGACTTCGTCCACTTCGTTGTCTTGTGCTTGCTGGGCGAGCGATGAATGGGATGCCGTCATTGCCGACGAAATAGAAACAATGGCACAGAATAACTTGTGCTTTCGAAACATGTGAACCTCTCAGGTATGGCTTTTATTAGGATTAGTGTTATTGCCGATCAATCTTAAAATTATTTTTAATCTTATATTATGATAAAAATTTAACGCGCGTATACAAATTGAGGCGACGCAATTGAAAAATGAGACTTGGATTATTAACAACGAAGATTGAGGCGACTAAAAACGAATAGAATTTATCCGAAATTAAAAGAAAAGGGATTTCGCTAAAAATCATAATTTCCTGAATGAGTCCAATTAGTAAAGGCGCCTGAAAGAATCCTTACAATAATGACTGCGAAAATTTATTTTCTGCAATTAAAAAATTCCGATTATTTTTTCGGGCCAGCAGAAATCCAAATATCCTCCTACATTACTGCAAATCTTTGTCGTCTCATGTCGCAAAAATTGCTTAATGAAATTTCCCTCGCACAAAAAAACAAAAATAATTTGATTTATTTTTAAACAGGTTTTTTTGAAAAAAATATTTAAAAAATAAAACTTAAGTGTTTCACGTACCGCCATTGGTTTAGCTAGGCGACAGAAATGTGATTTCATTTACAAAGATGGCTATACCCAACCAAAACCGATTGCTAATCGGTTTTTAGGGGGTTAATCTTCACGGCTCATTTCAGGCGAGGATGAAGTAGTGCATTTAGGAGAGCTGGAAAAATTAGTTTTGAATTATTTATGGGCAAATGGAATCGCAGACGCCAAGCAAGTCTATGAACATTTCTACAAGACTCGAGGCGGTACTTTAAATACCATCCAAAGCACTCTCGATCGATTGCACAAAAAAAATTTTCTCCTTCGAAAAAAGCAGGGCCATGCGTACCTTTATCAGGTTGCTATGGAAAAAAAAGTTTTCCTGGGGGAAATCATTCGTGTGGCAACCAAGGATTTTTCGCCTGATCAAGAGCAATTATTGTCCGCATTTGTAAATTTATCCGCCGATATGGACGAAGCTCATCTTGATCGATTGGAAGAGTTAATAAAGAGTTCCCGAGCCTTAAAACAGAAGGACACATAGTAATGACAGACGGTATTCCAGGCCTATTGCTAAACCTGTCAGTTGTATTGGGCATGACTGCTATTTTCATAGCTTTCATCCTGGGTATGGCACACAGGTTTTTCCTGGAAGTTATTGCGCAATTCCAACCAAAGGTGCAAGAAATATTTTTATGGCTCTGCGCTTTCCTTCCGATATTAATTGGTCTCTACGCTATTTTTGTTGCCGAGATGCCATCAATGAGTCATGAGTTGGGCCTCACCAGTGACCATTGCCACAGTGAAAGCGTAAATCATTATTTGTGCGTATACTTTCCTCCCGCATTTAATTGGCTAAGCTGGCCTGGAATATTTCTTTTTAGTTTTTTTGCATTTATTGCTGCAAAACTCTGTGTAGGTTTTTATCGTGCATATCAGCATCAAAGCTACCTAAGCACTCTGTTGTCCTTTATTGAAAGTAAAGAAAACGATATTTATCTCCTTGATAGTCATATACCTAACGCTTTTACACTAGGTCTAATTAGACCACAAGTAATTGTTAGCAAAGCACTTTGTCATCAGCTTACCCCGGACGAACTGGATATAGTTTATAAACATGAACTTGCCCATAAAAAAACGCACGACCCCTTAAGGCTTTGGTTGTTTTCTTTAATTCTGAGCTTCCATTTGCCGCACGTTCGGCGTTCATTTTACAAAGCAATGGAGATCTCTCTGGAAAAGAAAGCTGATGCAGAAGTCTTAGCCCTTCGCAATGATTCAGAATTGATTGCTTCTACTTTAATTAAAGTTAATCGTTTGACTAATCGATTTTTTTCACAAGCTGTTGTAGCAAACTTTTGCCATTTTGGAAAAACTGCAATTGAGCAACGCGTAGCTTATTTATTGGCTTCAGATAAAGGTAGAGCTTTTCCCTGCCTACTAACTTCCATTTCTTTTTCAATTTTTATTATTATTGGCGTAAGCGGAGCAGATTTGTTTCATCATGCCATAGAAAATATTTTCAATTTTATTTAGTGTTCTTAAATTTATGGTTTATTGAAATTTTTTT
>CBHTVU010000188.1:0-8033 GCA_966096785.1 uncultured Gammaproteobacteria bacterium
GATAGCCGCTAATTTTTACTTGACTGTCCACACGGCCTTTGTAGAGGATATTTCCATCTGTGTCGCGAGCAGCTAAATCGCCAGTGCGATAAGCGCGGTGAATTTTTCCGTCGAGATTTAAGTCAATAAAACGTTTAGCCGTTTCTTCCAGATTATTGATGTAACCATTAGCCAGCACGGGGCCGCTGATATACAACTCTCCTACATCACCTTCGGCCACACACTGCTGTTGTTCATCTAACAACAGAATTTCCGCCTGCAAAATTGGCTTGCCGATAGGCGGAATATTTTCCCAATGTGCAATATCGACCGGCAGCGCGTATTCAGTAACAACGTGGGATTCTGACGGCCCATATTGGTTGTAAAGTCGAGCTGCGGGTAATGCTTTAAATGCCTTTTTAAGATCGTCGCTAATAACAAGCTGCTCGCCCGCAGTAATAATTTCGCGTAGTGATTGTGGATACAGCTGTAAACGATTTGCCCACTGAAGCAACTGTAATAGCGCAATGTAGGGCAAGAAAATACGCTCGATTTTATGGGTATCGATAAACGTGAGGAGCGCGCGAAAGTCCTGCTTGGTTTGATTACCAACTAAAAATAAACAACCGCCTTGTGCAAAGGTTGCGAAAATTTCCTGAAAAGAAACATCGAAACTTAAAGAAGAAAATTGCAGAGTGCGAAATGTTTCGTTCGCAGCGTAATGCGCGTTCTGCCAATGAATTAAATTATTCAATGTGCCATGGTTCATGCGCACGCCTTTTGGGCGGCCAGTAGAACCAGAGGTGTAAATAATGTAGGCATCGCTAGTATCATCTATCACTGGCGGCGCGTTGACGACATTGCCCTTGGAGCTAAAATCAAGCTCACGCAGATTAAGGCGTTGGCAATGCTCTGGAATAAATTCGTCGTTATCGCTAATGACTAGGCGGGTATCCGCGTTAGTCACCATATAGTTCAATCGCTCGGCGGGATAAACAGGATCAAGCGGAAGGTAAGCACAACCCGAACGCAAAACGGCAATCATTGCAGCAATTGCCAAAGGGCGAGATTCAGTGTGAATCGCAACAACAGCTCCAGCGCCTATACCCAGATTGGACAAACGTGCCGCTATAACCGATGCATTTTGATTGAGTTGCGCATAGCTAACAGGTGCGGTGTCGCCCGCCAAAGCAATGTGCTTAGGCTGTACCTGTACGACCTTATCAAATAGGCTCAAAAAGCTCGTGTGATGCAGAGTGCTCTTATCCATAAACAAATCGTTCCGGCATCGCGCCCAAGGATGACGCAAAATAGCTACAAATTAGTGTGTGATGCGATTCTAACCCGTGAACTTGCCAATTTTCAAAAAAATGATTGAAACGCCGCAACGATCGGCACTATTTCACAAGCAATAGGGATGCTATTTAGCATAGAGGTTAAATCGGCGGTTTATCTTTTATTTGTTATTTGGGATTGTAAGTTGGAATGATTGCGGCTCTCTTATTCGATGATATAGGGAGTCCTTAGCAATTAAGTTCAAAGATCCGCATAGACGCAGCAATCAAACCTCAGTAAAATCGCGCCCTCCAAAAGCACCCATAGCTCAGTTGGATAGAGTAGCGGCTTCCGAAGCCGTTGGTCGCAGGTTCGACTCCTGCTGGGTGCGCCAATTATATTGGCTTACCATTGGAGTGCCGGCCATTCGCATAGCTTGTGGCGCTCACCATCGCACGAAACAATGTTTTGAAAACGCTCGGTTCGCCCTGCTGGGTGCGCCATAACTTCCCTATCTGAAGCCTCGCAAGGTTCGAAGGAGCCCGATCAAATCGAGCTCCGCCATCTTAAAAGGTATACTGCAAATCTATATAAGTGTTTACTCCGCGATCCGGTTTTAATTGGTCCGACAAGATTAATGCGGTATTGGTCGCCTTGATGGATTTACCTATCACCAGATTGCCACGGAAATGTTCGGTGTAATTCAGCTTTAAGCCAAAGCCAACATCTGCCAATTCAGCTTTTGTATCACCGGTTTCATCCTCTTCATCAAACGCGTGCACCATGCCATAACCTATATCTGCAAAAATAAAAGGTTGTAAAACAGTTTCCAGCTTTTCACCAAAAATTTTATACCCATTAAAATCCGGGCCTTTAAAAATCCAGTCTGCGCCGAAATAAGCTGCGTCATCCGCATAGTATTCATTGATAGAAAACCCACGCATACGGGTTGGACCACCCATGCCCCATTGATTCACTGAACCTAATGAGGTACCTGCATATTGACCTGCTACGTGCAGCACAACACGGCTTTCTATTTTTGTAAATGGAACCTGTAGAAATGATAAAAGTGAATAATCTGCCATCAATATTTCGGGCGCTTTTTCCTGGCCCTCAAAACCACCCAACACAAATTTACTGGAAATAATTGAAACGCTGGCCTGCTGCAATACTCGCTTTTTCTCATTTAATCGATCGTAATTAAATGACAACTCAATATTACGAACCGTGTTGTTTAACTCACCTGCATCCGAATCACCAATTTGTAGCTCAGATTTAACTTGCGAAACTTTTAATTGGGTAGAGTAATTAGTTACGCGACTACGTTTTATTTGATAACTCAGCGATGAATCTACTACCAAGGATTTACCTTTCATATCAAATCCGCTGCCAGCGGATGTCAATTCTGAATTGCCGCTACCTAATGCGAAGTCGTTAGAAGATGCACCTACAGAAAATTTAAGTCGCGGGGTCATAACCGGAATCGTATATCCAAAAGCTCCGTAAGTAGAATTTTGTGGTGAGTAAGATTGCAAGATCGATAGATCGATTTCATCGCCCAATGTTGAGGGGTTGTGCAACTGAAATTGCGCAAATGCACGATTTTTTCCTGATCTTTCCGCACCATGGTTATCAATACGCATGCTAGCGTCATACCATTTTTCACCGGTGACATTAACATTGAACTTTGTATCACCTACCTGTGATCCCGGCTCGAAATAACCTTGCACCGATAATCCTGGCAAATCATTTAATAAATATAATTTTTCCTCCACACCGTCATTTGTGACTGGGTTTCCATAATCATTTTTAAAAACACTTTTTAACGAGTTTGTTGAATAGCGTTTATTGTTATGTACATCCACCTCACCTAATTCGCCGAGCAAAATTGTGAGTGTCACAATGCCATCCCGTACTTGCTGTTGTGGGATATAAGCTTTCGCCAAAATAAATCCACGCTCACGGTAATAACGTGTAATGGTGTCGGCGACAGTTTCAATCATACCCAGGGTGATACCACGCTGCCGACGCTGCTCGCGAATAAGGAATACGAGTTTTTGTACTTCCAGCGGGCCGACATGCTCGCCTTCTGTGCTCTTCTCAATTTCAGCAACCAGGTCTGACACCTGACCAATTTCATCAAGCGTATATCCCGAGCTCAGTAACTTGCCTTCACCCATCATGTCGAAGCGAATTGCTTCAACTTGTTTGATAATTTTTTCGCGAGTGATATCTGCGCTCGGATATTCAATAAGCCCCTGAATTCGAAATTCTTTCACATTTAACCGCGGACCAGCTTGCGGATCTGGATCGCGATCACGAACTGCTGGAATATCCAGATCAAGTAATAAGCTGTGACGCTCAAGATCTGGTGCCTCCTTGGTGTCCGGCATTTCAACAAATCCAGCATTAGCGACAGTGGGTAATAAAAATAAATTTACCGTAGCCGCCACTATAATAAATGCACTTCGTTGAACCAGCATTTTTATGTTTAGATTGTTAACCAACAAGCCTTTAAAAATTTCCGTTTGCAGCATGAAAAAACCAATTACCTTAAAAAAATAAATGTATTAATAATTTTAAATTCAATTCAAAAATTAATTTGTACTTAAGGAGCCATCATCATAACGCTGATCAGCTGGCAACATTATTGCTATATCGTCGTATACATAATTTCGCACATTGGTGAAAATTGCCGGGTTGATTTGGTTGATTTCTTCTACCACAACCAATTGTTCTGCTCCCGCAGACAATAAATCGATCAAGCTGGTTTGCACACCTGGGCCTTTCACAGGATTAAGCGGCCGCGCACCAAATGCCCAAACAGGTCTCGTGTAGCGAGACGCAGTATAGACAAAATCCCCACGCACATAGACGGTGATAGGCGCTGCCAGAGAACCAAAAGTACCACCAGCAATATCTATCTTCGCATTGCTCGCAACAATTGCAGGCATCTCTTTACTTTTATTGTAACCAGGTGCCATCAGTAAATCGCCGTTATCAATTCTTATAAAAAGATCACTCAAGTTATAATTTGAATTCATTGTCCCGCCAGCGATAAGCGCATCAGGTTCTGTTCTCCCAAATACAGGATTGGCTGAGTTATCGAGCAATACGTCTCCTTTATAATTACTGAAATAAATATTGCTATTAGCCCTCATCCTATCGATAGTCACTTCACCCGTATTAATAATGCGAATACTATTGGTTTGGCTCGCAAGAGAAAGCCCGGCAACATTGGTTTCAATATCATCTAAGGCACCAATTCCGGAAATTGCATCCACCGTAAATTTCTTAGCGGATATATTTGTTAACTCTGCGTTTCCATCATTAACAGAACCGCTTGAATTAAAGATGACTTCTCCATTTAATGCATTCAGCGCAGTAATGGTTAGATTTTTTCCAGCAAAACTAATATTGCCTTCCGCTGCTGAAGACGCAGCGGTAGCTGCCATCACTATATCGCCAGCAGTAGTGACATTTACATTACCTTTAGCAGAATTCAGGGCAGCTTGTAATTGCACACTGCCGTTTGTAGCGGTCAGATTAGCATCAGCTTGACTATTCACATCACCACTCAAGGCAAGATTTCTGCCAGCCAATAAATCAATAATGCCAGTTGATGTAGACAACACACCGCCTGAATTTAAATCATTAGCCGCTTTTAAAATAATATCTTTCGTGGCAGAAATGTTTTTGCTGGTTATATCCGACGTAGAGGTAATTGAAACTGATCCATTTGTTGCAGCGGTAGTAACATTTGAACCAGTTGTATATCTCCCGACATTCAACTCTATATCTCCACCAGAAAAATTCGCGGATTGAGAGAAGTCTCCCAGGCTGGTGACTTTTACACTTCCTGCCGCGGAAATATTTCCAGCAACGATGATATTTTGTGCGGTGATATCAACATTCGCTTGAGAGTTTACTGTGTTGGCGAGGTTTGCTGTACCGCCACCAGCATTGACAATAAAACTACCGCCGTTAACAGCACCATTTACAATAATACCTTGAGATTGGGTTTTTATATCCCCAGTCGCGCCAACATTTGAAAGCGTTAAGAGCCCGCTATCCGCTAATGAAACGTTTTGCGCACGTGTTACAGACACCGAATTAAAATCATTTAACGCATTCTCGAACACAATATCTGAGTTGGAACCCAGAGTTGCCAAGCCGCCAACTTTAACAATACCATTCCCCTGAATCGCTCCTACGGAATCTACGTTAAGGGTATCTGCATTAAGATTTCCGAAGAGCGTACCGGTGCTATTTTTTAAGGTGATATTTCCTGGCGCTTTTAAATTAAGCTCCCCTGTCAGAGCATTATTTTTATCTAAAATAATATTGCCGGTAGTTGTCTCTACCTTGAATCGGGCGATAGACGCCAACTCAACATCACTTGTTAAATTTCCATCCAGCAACAAATCAAATTTGTTATTGCTGTTGAATCCAGAAAGATTCAGCCCACTTTGTTCTTTAATATATATGTCACCCGCAGCCGTATTGATCAACAAATTACCAACATTCGTTTGCAACCTATTATCAATGCTTCCAGCAGCAATAACACCATCAAGGATCAAGCTATTTGCTCTTATTAAACCCGCGCCCGTAGTCTCAACGGAAGCTTTCTTTATAGTGAGGGAATTCGTATTGCTATTTGTTGGTGTAGAAATTGAAACCTTGTCGTCAGTAGCACCCGCTATCACCAGATTATTTTTATTATCGAACTTAATGGTTGTGAAATTATTTAGCAAATACGAATTATTAAATAAAGAGAATGTATCCGCAGCATCAGTCCCATCAACGATTAGTGTATCTGCCTTTAATAAATCGTTCACTTCTGTCGTATTGGAATACCGAATTGCATGCGATGAATTATTAACGTCGTAACGCAAAACACCGCCACCTACTACTGCAGATCCGTGAGTCGCAATATAGGTATTCGTATCACCAGCCTGCCCCGACACATTTACTGTATTGGCGCCCTCACCACCAACAAAACGGATTGTTTCAGCAGATGATGTAGAAATAGTTGCATTTAACGTATCGTCGCCAATTCCACCTTCGAGTGATCCGTCGATAATAGCGTTAGATATATTGAAGATATCCTTACCTTCACCTCCTGATATCGACCCACTCAATTGACCCTGGGTTAACTCAAACCTATCTTCACCTTTTCCACCAACAAGCGAAGTAAACTTTGAGAAAAATACTGAGTTATTAATATTACCTTCACCGGCGCCTGTTAAATTCCAGACGTTATTGTTGTTGTCACCGTACAGCGTACTGTCGATATTGTTACCGATAAATCGCTCAATCAAACGATAACCTTTGGACAAGGTGTCCAACGAGATTTCAACAATATCCGTGAGATTACTTAGGTCAACAATGTCCTCAACATCATGGGCACCGCCATCAATATATCCATCTAATTTCCCCGCCTGGGAAAATGTAAACAGATCATCTTTTTGACCGCCTGATAAAATTGAAAAATTGGTGAACTCTATCGGCGATGAAATACTGTCGTTACTGATGGAACCTGAATTAGTACCATCAATAGACCAGGTATTAACCCTGTCATTAGCGAAGAATGTATTATCAAATGAATCATTTCCTTCTACGCGTTCTACATTCGCAATATTAACAGCACCCGTTTTGGGAGAAGATCCATTAAACATGGCAACATTGCCGACATCTTCGAACAGAGAAAGATCAAGTATGTCTATGTAGCTGGCGCCGTCTGTTCCAGCATAAGTACCACCATCAATTACACCGGAAATTTTTGCATTTTTTCCTTTGAATATAAATGTATCTGCATACTGGCGGCCTGTAAGATTTGCGAAACCATTAAAGCTCATGGTACCCAGCGTTCCTAAGTTCTCACCCGTAATTGTAAAAATATTTCCAGCAATATCATCTGCAATTAATGTATTTCTATTGGCAGTATTGGCTTTTACCTCGGTGATATTGGCTATTTTTACATCTGCAGACGTCGACTTACCCACACCAACTTTTACACCAACACCATTGGAGATTTTTGTAAGGTCTAGCGTGTTGTTAATACCAGCACCACCGTCAATAAGACCTGTCACTACAGAGACATTGGCAATATCAAACAAATCTGCGAAACCTGCACCTCCCGTTAAATTACTAATATTTGTAAAATTCACCGAAGCTACAGTATTTCCAGCTGCGTAAAGTTTACTAGTGCCGTTGGCTTCAACAATCCAGGAGTTCCCACGTAATATGCTCACCAGAGTGTTATCTGTATCGCCAGTTGAACCACCACCATCCACATTTTGTACTGTGCCAGTTTCATTAAAGGTAAATACATCTACACCTGTACCGCCCACCAGTTTATTCATGCGAGAAAAAACGAGCGTGTCATCTATAATGAAATTATTTTGGCTAAGCGTTCCGCTACCATCACCAGTGATTTGCCAGTTATTCTCCTGGTTACGCCCTGTTAAAGTATCTGAACCATTGCCTACAATGACATTTATTTTTGAAAAATCAATCTGACCGACAGCGCCGTGATTTGCATCAGTGATCAACCAATTTTGATCCCCGGCATTATTAATCAATGTGTTTACACCAACACCACCTTCAATATTTTTGATGTTGGTGAACTTCATATTGTCACCAACATCACTTAAGAAAAATATATTTTCACCGTTATTATTTAGTCGCCAGTTCTGCTTGGTGCTGCTATCACCCGTGGCAATACCGTATAAGGTATCAACTCGATTGCCACCTGTTATCTTCTGAATATTTTGAAA
>CBHTVU010000189.1:0-8015 GCA_966096785.1 uncultured Gammaproteobacteria bacterium
CGTAGCTTGCTACAGATTTTTCAAAACTCTAATTAACCGTGCAAGTTAATTAAAGCCCAGCACCGTTGTTAACCCAAATGTTATTAATGCGGCCATTGACCGTTGGCACTACCATTCGGTAAAGATAGTATTCATTAAATCACCCATCACGATTTTTGAAAATTCTAAATAAGTTGAAAAAAGTTAATCAGCCCATTCAACTTGAGATGGGCGTAGCTGATGAAAAAAGTGCAGCGACAAGTGTCGGCATAGAGACGCAGAACAACTAGGCGAGGCTGTACTCAACCCAGAGTAGAACATCACGTGCCGTAGCCAGGCGAGCCTCATCGGCGCCCTTAGTAATCGTCAGATTTGCCGTCCGTACCGGTGCTCCGATCGCCGCATTTAGGGGCTGTACATTCGCCGCGATACCGTCGCTTAGTACGTCAGCGTTGGACATCGCTAAACCATCGTCGATTACGAACGAGGTCGCCGTACCACTGCCGAAACGCAATGCCGCGTTGAACCTGCCGCCCTCCACACCGGGTAGTAGGACGGCGAGGTTGGTGATTATCGCGCCATCAGGCAGAGCCAAGCGGTCAAGGTCGAACTGCAGCTTGCCCTGCAGCTCGGTGGTGTTACGGAGCGTCTTTAGCCCCATCGAATCGAGCGCCAGTGCGGAGACGAACATAGCCCTGTTCGAGGGCTGCGTTGCTGTAGGCGTCACTGCAAATGGCGCCTCGTAAGCTGCCTTTATATCGAAAGTAACCCGTACGTCAGTGACGCGATTCAGGCCGACGGCGTTTGCAGCTTTTGGCAACTCCAGAGTCCACGTAGTTGTGAAGCCGATCCCCTCAAAAGGCAACAAGTGTTCCCCAGGCAGGCCATGCAGGGTCATGTCGCTACGCAGTCGAAACTCGCTGATCGGGTAGGCGTCGGCGAAGCGTAACAGCGGAACACGAATGTCAGGTGTGCGTCTTAGCAGCGAGAACCCGCTGTTCGTGAGCATACCTCGAACGGGAATAGCGGTGCCCGGAGCGTCCACCAGTACATCCACCGCAACGATGCGGTGGGCGAATGTACCTGGGTGAGCAGCCATAAGATCATCGTCGGTGAGGGAGAAGGTACAAGCCCCAGTAGCTTTCAACTGCCCAAAGGCCAGAGGTAGGTTACGAGCTAGTGAGTAGGTAATTGTCAGCGGGACGGTCACGCGGGTGGCGGCCAGGCGCAGCGCTTCCAGTTCAGCGAGGTCCAGCGCCAGCCGATCCACGCCTCCAACGTCGCGCATGCGCGCGTCGAAATAACCGATACGGATTACCCGGATTGGCGCGGCCAGCCGATAGGCAAGGGCCCGCTCGGCGAACCAAGCCGACTGTCCGGCCAGGTCAAGGTAGCGATGCAGCGCGCGGCGCGCGACACCGGCCAACGCATCCCAAAAGTCGCGGTTGAGGAAGCGTTCATTTTGGTAGTTGATCAGGTCACGTGCATAGGCGAAATCGGTGGTCGCAATTTCTCCCTGGAGGTTGGCGATGGTCACGTTGCGTTCTTGCACGCGCACCCCCGCCTGAGCCGCTGGCAGCGCTTCGGTCACGAGCGTCTTCAGTTCGCCGTCGCGCTTGATTGAAGCATCTGCCATGCCTTGCAGCGTGGTGGTACTTAACACCGCAAAGGCGGCGAATCCGCCAAGTGCGCCGAGGCCACCCATCGCACTGCCCAAGCCAACCTCCCCCCCAGAGGTGGCCGCCGCCGCACCGCCGCCACTCTCACCCAGGCCGAGCGCGTCGCCAACACCGCTCGTGCTCAGCGATGTATAGCCTTCCGATACGCCCTTGCCAATGTCCACCATTGAGCTAATGCTCGACTTCATGCCGCTAAAATAGTCTCTGAATTGACTGAAGATCGAGTTGGAGTCTTCGATCTCCGCCCTTTTTGCGGCGATGAGCTTTTCGACATCGGTGACAAGCTTCTTCGCAACTACCACGGCATCCTTTGCATTCGCAACTTGCTCGGCGGCGATTGCCACCGTGGCGCGAGCCTTACGTTCCTGCGCCTTGGCAGCCAGCAGGTCAAGGTCGGCCTGCTCGACGCGGCCAAGGTAGATCAAGAAATCGTTCTGAGCGGACTTCGCGCCAGTGGCCCAGCGCCCTGCGGCCTTGACAAGGGTGTCATAGCTCAACGTCGGTACCGCGTCGTCGCTGTAGCCGTAGAAATTGAGGCCGGCTTCTAGTTGGTGCAGTGCTAGACGGGCGCGGTCGAGCTGGTTGCGTACTCGTGGGTTCTCGATTATTCGGGACCACGACAGTTTGAAGTGAGGAGGTAGATAAGCGCTGGTTCCAGGATCCTCGCCCAGCAAGAAGATAATTCCCTTATATAGCTCTCGCGCTCGCTCTAGGCTTGACGCGTCATCCGCGCGGTACAGCGCTTCCGCCCAGGCAAGTAATGCATCCGCTTGTGCCATGCGCGCAAATTGCTCTTCGAGGGGATGCAGGATTGGCGGATCTGGCTTGAGCACGTCGACGCCGCTCCCCACCTAATTCGTCAGCGTGTAAGGCGCATCTAGGCTTCGCTGGTCATCGTACATCAAGCGGGCGGTGTATGGCTGGTTACCTAGCGGATGATCCTCACGCAGGCTGCCGTCAACTGCTCGCTTAGGCGGCAGGATCCCGGGGTTAGGGACCTTTACCATGCCTGCAGGCCTGCCCAGCATGCTGATACCGATGTAAAACCCAGTCACGCCCGCCAGTGTGTCAACCGCGCCGACAAGATCACCTTGGCCAGCATGGATGCTTGCCCGCAGCATGGGCAGCAGAAAGAGCTGCTGGTAAGTGCGCAGGCGCGTTGCAGTGTCGCGCGCGAGACGAAACTGACCCACCCCAGCCTGCCACCACTGTCCTGGTCCTGACTGCTCCCCGGGTCGCTCCAGCTCGAAGTATTGTTCGAAGCCTACTGTCAAGGCGTCTCGTGATCCGATTAGCTCCGTGATGTTAGACACCTTGAGCTTGCGGCGCAGAGTAAAGCTCAGCGGACGCGAGTTGCCGTAACCCGGGACACTTCTGGATGGCTCCCAGTCTTCACCAGGTTTCGAATTCGGATTAGCATCTCTCAAAAGAATCTCGGCTTCGTCAGCCAACCGCCAAGCGGTGGAAAACTGACCCTTGTCAATTGCGCTCACAAGCTCGGTCAATTTGGCGTCGGCCAGGCCATAAGCAAGCAGGAAGCTCGCTGAGCGATGCACCTCATCCATCGAACCAAAATAGCCATCGTAGCTTTTTATGCTCTGAATGAGCGGCAACCCCAGATGAAAGTCTAGAAACCTCTTGCGCCGCTCGGTGAGCCATGGCCCGGTCGGTGCGGCGCCCATCACTTGGGTGCGGATTGCGAACAGGTTCTCCGCGAAGAAGGGCTGCTGACGGGCGAGCCACTCATCAAAGCGAAGGAAGAAAGGAGCCGAGCCCACCACCTCGGTCCACAGGAGGGGCTTCCCCTCCTCCCCCGGCAGCTGCGGCGTTATCGGATTTGGTTCCACCGGACCTTGTGCGGTGTCGCTAAGAATCCGTGAAAGCGTATATATGTTGAGCTTGACCGGTGTGGAGGTGGCGCTGTCGGGTTCGGTGAGCGGCAGGCGGTACCGGTTGGCGAACTCGGTGATCTTGACCTTTGCGAGCGACAGCAAGGCGTCAAGTTGCTCGCGGTCAGTGCGGGTACCCTGCACAGGCAATGCGCCGGCCACAACCCCGAACCCAAGACCAGGAGCGGCTGGCGCAGTCAGAATCGCCGTCACCAGCGGCAGCAGCAGACGATTGAGTGACACCTCCGTACGGTCGCTGGTTCGGAAGTTCTGGAAGAAGCGCAGCGTGAGCTGACGTTCGACGACGTCGGGGAACAATTTGGGATCGGCCCCAACACCCAGTTTCTGCTGATGAGCGAAGAGGACGAAGACCGAGCGCAGGTAGTCGCGGTAGGATTGATCATCGGGCTTGGCCCAAGGGAACAACTCCCAGCCTAGCGAAGGCAACAGCGCGCTGTCCAAGCTCGACACCAGCTCCCCGTTCGTTCGCGGCAGGTCGCGGATTGGCACAAACTTTACGACGCCGTCACGTAGCGCCTGCGGATCCAATAGGTGCGTCACGGCCTTCCTCTCAGCCACACTCATATGGTCTTGGCCGCCACGTAGCAGGGCGAGAAGACGTACCCGCTCGCCAGGAGTCAGCAGGCGCACCATACTGTCGGTCGCCGGCGCGGCGAGGTCGCGGACCAAGTCGTCGGCGCGTACCCTTCGGCTTGCGATCAGTTGATCCGCCAACATTGCGAGGCGACCAGCATCAAGATCCGCCGTCGGCTGAACCTCGAGGACAATAGGAACTTCACCGTTCATAGCGGCACGACATATCTCGATGCCATTGTCGGCACTGCCAGCAAGTCGCAATATCAACTGTTGCCGCCACAAATTCGCAGGCAGATCTAGGATGGCGAGACCATTGGCGCCAGTCGAGACATGCCCGACGACATCAAATCGTTTGCAGCCACATAGTATAACCTCGACGCAAACGTCGCAGAGCGGCTCACCCGTAATAGCATCTACTGTTTGGGCCTGGACCTGAATCGGTTCAAAATCGTTAAGCATGGAGCCTCCTGAAATGGCGACTTATCTCGAATTATTTCGCTTTAAGCATTCCCATGGACAGCTTTTCAAATGTTTAAAGTTTCTGATCCAGACTTACAACTTAATACTCGCGAATACTATAGCGGAGGAAACTTGGTTAACGAAGAGTACGCGGTAACATGACCATCGCTAATGGAATCAGATATTGTGATCGAGGCGGTGCGTTCCTCTACATCATGATCTAATGACTGCAAGGCTCGAATAATGCCTGCCTCACTACCGTGGGCGAATGCCCCATCAGTCTTGAGAATGGAATAAGTAATCTCGTCCGTAAACGCAGCCCAATTGCCCTGCCCTTGCCGCGCTTGGACACTATCACGAACATCTTGCGACAGCGAAGGCCAATCCTCTCCCGAATCCGCATCATCCCATGAGTTTGAGAACACGCTTTCTCCATCAATAGAAATTTCCAGATCGTACTCATCTTCCCCTGGCCAATCGGAGCCTGCCTCGTCGTCCACATGTAGTCGAAAACTTTCATCCAGCCTGACGTAGGTGAGCGGGCTATCCCAAACCACATTGAACTTTATATCGTTGAAACTGGTGCGGCTAAGCACCAAATAAATCATTTCTCTCGAACCATTATGCGTCACGCTTAGCACAGCATCATTGTTGGAAACACCTTCCCGCAGTGATATTTCTGCAGCATTCTGCAGCTCCATACTTACCTTGACTCGAGTTGGGTTTCGTAACTGAAAGTGATCATCGTAGGGTTTACCTGTAAATTTATTTTCCCTAAAAACCTTGAAAAAACATTCATCGGTTGTGCCCAGTCGCTGACCCTCCGGTAATCCAGGATCAACCGGTAGGTGCGGCTGCAAAACGATAGCAGTAGCGTGAGAGTCACCTCTATGGCGAACAATCGCGTATGGAGCCTCACCCGTAAAGTTCGTAGAGACACCACGTATGCGGATGAAAAAAGGTTCTCGCCATGCAAAGACACTACCCTTTTTCACGATTTTTGCATGCTCGTTAATCAAGTTTTGAATATTACCTGGAAGTTCAGAGGTGCTGATCGTATCGACGGGTGAAAGTGCATGGGTGAAATCCGTACGTTTGAAGGCAACTGCTTCTATGTCTGCCCCCAAAAATAAGGAAAAAGTACCAGACTCACCTTTTCTTGAATCTACGTTGATGTAAACCCAGTGGAACATGTCTTCATCGCGAAAGTTGGTGTGCATTACCCATACAGACGACTCGTGCGAATTCTTGTTGATGGGATCAAGCGTCATCAAGTCCACAGCCAGTGCAGGAGAACAGTTTGGGGAAATACGATGAAGATGTGCCAACAAAGCCCAGTGATCGGTCACCTCACTGGGCAAACGCAGTGCCGTGGACATGTGGTGCGGAATTAATCCAACGTCAACATTTGCACCCCTTCGGGTGCATTGATAGTCGAATCGGTTCAGTTGATTCGTCGGTGTATCGCGCTGGCTGTAGCCTGGATCATAGTCGAGCAAGTCTTGGGGTGGGTGCATACTCACTCGCCATCCGTCATCGAAATCGCCTCCGAATGTATCAGGTGTGTTAGCGAACACCAGGTTGTGCTCACCGCTCGTGTCGTCGGGGTCGCCCTTTATATTGAGATCTCCAATGACAAGTGAGTTTGCGTAGTGCTGAAAATTTCCTTCTGCGACTTCCTGCAACATTAACCGCGTAAAGGCAAGTTGATCGCTACGGACGTCAGAATTTTCGGTGTTTGCTGCGTCATAGGATGCCTGTAAATGGGTAAACGCGATCGTGGTAGGGTCAAAAGGTCCGTTCACGCGCACTATGGCGACACCTTTGGCCACTTTTGCATCATTGCCTGCCGCCTTAGGGAAGGCTTTATATACGTGATCGCTTCCAGCGAGTGGCAGGAAAGGCAACTTCGAGAACAGCATCAAGCCACTATCCTCTTCAATGTCTGGTCCGGAGTGTTCAAGCTTTTCGATGATGTGCGGATACTTCGCTTTCAGTTGCCCGATCAGCAATGGGCGTGCAGCTTCGCTGAAGGCCTCATTGAAGGCCACTATGTCGGGCTGCTCGCGCGCTGGCAGGTCCAGAATGGCCCGAGCAACTGCACGTGCGCGGCCGACAGGGTCGGGTTCCGGACTTCCACCCGGTGTACCGACAATGGGCAGCGAATTGATAGTCCTTGCTAACCAGGGAAGTTGTTGAATATTAAACGTCATTACTTTAAGCGCTTTTGACATGTCGATCTCCTTAATTAAAAAGCATAGATCCAAGCAAAGTTACCTTACATTTCGCGGCGAGTCCGTCTTTATCATTTCTCAACAACTTTGTTGATACAGGCGATAGTTTTGAGGGAATGTGATCAGATCAGGAATCCACATTACCTGCGGCATGCCGCAAAATAGTTAAAGGAATCTTGATGTTTTTCTATTTTCAACGACAGTTTTATTCGTTTGTCAAAATATTCCAGGCTAAACATTTTTCGAATGTCCGAATAATTTACGGTGAAAAAATTCTATTAATATTAGGCTAGGTGAACTAAACGCATTGCTTAGTAAAAAATTTCATTAGTTCGACGACTACAACCTTCTTTCTTCTTTAGAAAAGTAAAAATACGCTAAACGAAAATCGGTGCAAGTGCGTAAATACGCAAAAAAATTGTAAAATATTCACAAAGAAATTATTTTAAATTTTCCGCAGAAAATGGATTTTTCAATCCCAAAGCAGATAAATAAAATTACACCTTTTATTTTTCATTTGACAGATTCCAGACTCTCGTAGGCGTGCCTTCGTCGAAAGCGCACCCTTGGTCTCTATTAGTATCTGTCATGCAACTCAAGCCTACACGTCATAAAATTATTTGAATTCATTTAGAAAATAAATCTAATTTGTCGTTTATGATAAAGCAGACCAACCTCACACCAATTCCAAGTTGAAATTTAGATTATGAATCTTCAAACAATCAATTTAAATTTTCTAGGGTATGCTTTTTTATTTTTATATGAAGCTACTTTAAAAAAATTAAGCATAAATATATGAATATTGGAAAGAATATGGGTTACCGAAAAGCAATTTTACTATGGGGATTTATCGCACTAGGTAGCTTACTCCTTGTCTGTTTTGTTTATGGTCTCTTCAACCGCTTCGAATTTTGGCACGGTGCTGCACGTCTCTGGTGGCGCAAACGCAACAAACGTTTTACCAATCATAAAATTTTTTTCAAAATCCACACATAAAAAACGCCCAAGGAACATTACAACCTTGGGCGTTTCTTTTTTACATCTGTTTGGCTATCGCAAAACTGTCACATCAGGAAAGACAGTTTTGCGTAGTTTGTTACAGATTTTTCAAAACTCTAATTACCCGTGCAAGTTAATTAAAGTCCGGCACCGTTGTTAACCCAAATGTTATTAATGCG
>CBHTVU010000190.1:0-7987 GCA_966096785.1 uncultured Gammaproteobacteria bacterium
AATATTATGTAGGCCAACCTGATTTTTCTGCGCAATTTCTGCCGATTTTCATGCTATCTGCGGTTGCAGGTGCATTTGCCACGCCTTTTTTTACCCGGTTTTTTGAAAAGAAAACATTATTGATATTGCTCATGATCGCCACAGGTTTATTTTCATTGGCATTTTATTTTGTTCCGCCCGATGGAATAATTTTTATGATCATACTACAAGTGTGTATTGGTTTTGCTTTAGGCATGAAACCACCGCTCACTTTTTCTATGTTAGCTGACTCGGCGGATTACAATGAGTGGAAGCACGGTCGACGTGCAACAGCAATGACATTTGCTGCGGGCGTATTTTCGCAAAAATTAGGATCGGTATTGGCAACCCTGGTTATTACGGCAATTTTTACAGCCTTGGGATATCAGGCTAACCAGACGCAAACTGCTGAGTCTTTACAGGGTATTGTTCTGTTAATGTCAATTATTCCCGCTGCACTGGCTTTTTTATCGGTTGCTGTTTTGGTGTTTTATAAACTGGATAAAAATACCATGATCCAGATCCAGTCAGATTTGGATGCACGAAAAAGCTAATATTAAATTTATACCGAATAATTTCACGCTGCCAAAGGCAGCGTTTTTTTTAAACTGTTGCTTATAGAAATCAGGTAAATGAAGATGTTGCAACCTACCCATAATGGCGAGCGTTTTGAATTAACCACTCCAACCGCAATGCCACGCGCTGCCGGTTTTTTATGGAACCGGAAAATGATGATGCAAATGACGTGTCGCGGTTATGCCGTTGCGCAATTTATGCAGCCGGAGCCGGCAAAATATGCCTATGCTCCCAATCTGGAAGCAAAAACATTTATGCAACCAGAGCAGCCCTATTATGCGCATCACCCGGGGCGTTTTTTCTATGTTAAAGATGAAGCGTCCGGCACTATTTTTTCGGCGCCTTATGAGCCGGTTCGCGCACCGCTGGATAAATTTGTTTTTTCTGTTGGAAAAAGTGATCTCTCCTGGACTCTTGAACAGGGAGGAATTCGCGTTGAAGTAACCGTCAGTCTACCGGTGGAAGACGTCGTTGAATTGTGGAGTCTACGGCTTACCAACATTTCCGGGTGCGACAGAAAAATAAGTCTCTATCCCTATTTTCCAATCGGCTTTATGTCATGGATGAATCAGTCGGCAGAATACCGCGCTGACCTGGGTGGGGTGGTTGCGAGCTGTGTTACACCTTATCAAAAAGTAGCTGACTATTTTAAAAATAAAAATTTTAAAGATAAAACTTTCTTTCTACATGATCGTGAGCCAGCAGCTTGGGAAGCAAAACAAGAAGCCTTTGAAGGCGAGGGTGGTTTGCATAATCCATCAGCAATGCAGCAGGAATTGTTAGCGAAAGGCGATGCGCGCTATGAAACTCCAGCCGCAGTGTTGCAATATCGTTTTGAAATGGCAGCTGATCAAACACATGAATTGCGTTTTATTTTTGGTCCCGCATTTGATGATGCTGAAATTCAACAGCTGCGAAAAAAATATTTGAGCACAGAGGGTTTCGCTACAGCGAAAGCGGAATATGCAGCTTATGTTAATTCCGGTAGCGGTTGTTTAAAAATAGAAACACCTGATAAAGAATTAAATAATTTTGTTAACCAATGGTTGCCGCGTCAGGTTTTTTATCACGGTGATGTAAATCGTTTGACGACAGATCCACAGACGCGGAATTATCTCCAGGATAATATGGGGATGAGTTACATCAAACCGGAAGTTACTCGTGCAGCTTTCCTGCATGCATTGAGTCAGCAGGAAGCGAGCGGTGCTATGCCTGACGGTATTCTCTTGGCTGAAGGTGCGGAATTAAAATACATCAACCAGATTCCTCATACCGATCACTGCGTGTGGTTGCCGGTTTGTTTAAAAGCTTACCTTGATGAAACCAATGATTATTCGATTTTATCGGAAAAAGTAAAAGACGCAGAAGGCGATAAAATTCAAACAGTATTTGAACGCATTAGTCGAGCAATGGATTGGCTGTTAAGTGCACGTGATTATCGCGGCTTAAGTTTTATCGCCCAGGGTGACTGGTGTGATCCCATGAATATGGTGGGTTATAAAGGCAAAGGTGTTTCCGGTTGGCTTTCGGTTGCTACTGCTTACGCGTTAAATTTGTGGTCAGATATTTGTTCAAAACAATCACAATCTGAAGCTGCAAAAAAATACCGCGCGGGCGCGCAAGAAGTGAATGAAGCTGTTAATAAATATTTGTGGGACGGTGATTGGTTTGCTCGCGGAATTACCGACGATGATGTGATATTTGGTATTCGCAAAGACCCTGAGGGTCGTATCTACCTGAACCCGCAAAGCTGGGCAATTTTAGGTGGTGCTGCGAATGAAGCGCAGCGTAAGAAAATGTTGGCTGCTGTTGAAGAACAGCTGGAGACACCTTATGGTGTGACCATGTTTGCACCACCATATAGTGCTATGCGCGACGACGTTGGTCGTGTAACCCAGAAGCATCCCGGCTCCGCAGAAAATGGTTCTGTTTATAATCATGCGGCGGTATTTTACATTTATAGTTTGTATACCATTTCAGAGTCAAACCGTGCTTATAAATTACTGCGTCAGATGATCCCGGGACCAAGCGAGCAGGATTATGTTCAGCGTGGCCAGTTGCCGGTTTTTATTCCCAACTATTATCGTGGTGCCTATCATCAATATCCGCGCACTGCTGGTCGTTCAAGCCAATTATTTAATACGGGAACTGTATCCTGGGTTTATCGTTGTCTTGTGGAAGGCTTGTTTGGTTTGAAAGGTGACAATAAGGGTTTGCTTGTTGACCCACAGCTTCCTAGCGAATGGACTAGCGCAAAAGCGACGCGTGAATTTCGTGGTGCCATTTTTCATGTGACCATCGAGCGCGCCAAAGTTACTGAGCCAAGTGTAAGTCTCGATGGCGTAAAATTGGCTCATCCTCGTATTGATAGTATTGTTGTTGGAAAAGAATATCAGGTCAGTGTGCTCTTACCGCAATAAGAGAATTGGCTATATTTTTCTGTGATGAGATTAAGCGTGAAATAAAGTTATAGCCGCGTTATGTTTAATAGTTTAAGGCGGAAATAAAAAGGCGCCCTTGTGATGCAAGAGCGCCTTTTTACAAAGTTCATAGAAGTTATTTGGATTTTTTAGCAGGAGCTTTTTTCGGTGCCACTTTTGGCGCCACTTTTTTAGCGTCTACTTTTTTAACTTCGGCTTTTTTTGGGACTGCTTTCTTGGGGTCTGCCTTCTTAGCTTCTACTTTCTTCACTTCTACTTTTTTGGGTGCAGGCTTTTTAACTTCTGCTTTTTTCACTTCTGCCTTTTTAGGTGCTTCTTTTTTTGGGGCTACTTTAGGAGCAGCGGCTGCTTTTTTAGGCTCAGGTTTTTTTGCTATGGCTTTAGCAGGGGCCTTTGCAGCAGGAGCAACTTTTTCTTTTTTAACGGGTGCTTTCGCTGGAGCCGTTTTTGCTTTGGCTTTGGGTTCTATTTTCGGTGGAGGTGGAGGTGCTACCTCTGCTTTCTTTGCGGGAGCTTTGCTACTCACTTTGGGTATTTCAACTTTCTCTGCAATTTTTGCTGGTTTTTCAGGGGCTTTTACAGGCTCCGGTGCTGGAGCAGGTTTCGCTTCAACTGAGGGTTTAGCTACCTTGGATTTACCTTTGGCTTTCGGATTCGAAATCGAGAAGCTTTTGACGAGGCTGAGGTATTTAACCCACGCTTGCTCGACTGGATTTTTTGGGGAACTTTGGTTGGCAATAACTTTGAGGAGATGTAAGTCATCTGTAGTGGGGTCAGATACTTCATCAATACTCAACGCGTTAATTAACACACCATTTTTTCGGATCAGGCGCGCCTGTATATCGGATAACCCGCCCTTTTCAAACCCATCTGGAAAATGAATGGGGTCCTGGAACGACTGCTTGAGGTAGTGTTCACGTGGCAGCATAAGAGATATCTCCGTTCTTAGTATGTGCACTCTTTGTTATTGGTAGCCGTAAGAATGGATTCGGCCAAAATTGTATGGCGAATGTAATCTGTTTTTATAACACTGTATAGATGATTTTTTGGTCTTTGTCAGGTCCAGTCATGTGTTTGAGACTGAGTTTTATAATGATGGTTCAGGAAAAGCTGTCTTATCAGGCTTCCACAAATGGTCGATGAAGAGGCAAAAAAAAACCGGCGATAGCCGGTTTTTTGAGTCGCTGAACGCAATAGCTGGAACTATTAAGCTAAAGCTTTGATCTTTGCATTCAAACGGCTCTTGTGACGAGCAGCTTTATTCTTATGAATAAGGCCTTTGTCAGCGATACGGTCGATAACGGCAACAGCAGCAACATAAGCAGCGGTTGCTGCAGCTTTATCGCCAGCTTCAATCGCGCTGATTACTTTCTTCAGGTAGGTACGCCCCATTGAGCGCATGCTGCCGTTGTGCTTGCGAGCTTTTTCGTTTTGACGCGCGCGTTTTTTCGCTTGGGGTGAGTTTGCCACCGTGGGTGCTCCTATAAAAAATCTAAAAAGTGAAACTTATTAATTACTGAGATAAGAGACCGAAACAGGGTCTGGAATCAAGGACGCAGCATTATGCCGTTTTTCGGTCTTATGTCAACCTGAAAATCACCTTACTAAAGAGTGGGGTGTTAGCTATTCTTTACGTATCTGCCTGAGGTCTAGGCTAAACTTTAGCCAGTTGAGTATTCGGTTTCGATAATGGCGCATAAATATAAATTCGCGTCTTTGAAAACTGTGAAGAATTTAATTACCGGAGTTGTTGTATGCGAGCGTCCCTTTTCATTGAATCGACCTTTTCCTGGGCGAACCCTGGTCAATATCTCTTTAAGGGATTCCTGGGCTTCATGTTTATCCTGTCTTTGGCGTCTTGCGGGGGTGGCGGTGGCGGAAAATCCAATCCTGGGCCAGTTAGCTCGTCTAAAATGAGTTCTTCCAGTGCAACACCGAGTTCTAGCTCCAGTTTAATTTCAAGTTCTAGTTCTTCGTCCTCTTCGCCTAATCCTGCACCTTCTACCTCCAATCCTTTTACCTCCAGTTCCAGTACATCTTCCATAGTTGCCAATCAAATGGTCGGTTTTGTGCTTCCTTTTGATGATAACGCTGCAGGTATTACTCAAGCGGGTGCTCTGCTCAACCACACGCCGGCCGGAAAATTCGGCTCTGTTAAAGTGGATTCAAATGGTCATTTTGCTGTTGATACTGACCGCATCCGCTTTTGGGGTGTGAACATAACTGCTAACTCCACCATGCCTTCACATGAGAATGCAGAAAAAATTGCCAAGCGTTTAGCTAAATTTGGTGTGAACCTGGTGCGCTTCCATCATATGGATAATCACTTCGGCGGCAACAGTCTAATCAATTATGCGGGCGGTGACAGCCGCACGCTTGATACAACAAATCTTGAAAAGCTCGATTACTTTATCAACGAGCTCAAGAAGAACGGGATTTACATCAATTTAAACTTAATCAATTCCCGCCAATTTCTACCGGCGGATGGTCTGCCGTCTGAGCTTACTGAATTAAGTTGGAAGCAGTCGCACGTATTAGGTTTTATTAGTTCTGATTTTCGAGATCTGGAAAAGGAATATGCTCAGCATTTGCTATCTCACACCAACTCATACACCGGAATGACCTACGCAGCGGATCCTGCTGTTGCTTTTGTTGAGATCAACAATGAGAACGGCATTTTCCAACAATATTACGATGGGTCTATGGACGATTGGCCAAGTGGATACCGGTCACAATTAGTTGCTCATTGGAACGCGTGGCTCGCTGATAAGTATGGCGATACTGCCATGCTCGAAACGGCGTGGGGTGCTGTGGATGAAGCACTAGGTACCGAAAAATTATCGAATAATAATTTTGCGTCGGGAATAACCGGTTGGGGTCTTGAAAAAAATCATTCCGCGGTCGCCACTACAGAAGTGAATACCTACGATGGACGTAGCGGTTTAAAAATATCAGTGACTACTCCAGGTACGGAAAATTGGAGCGTGCAGCTGAACCAGGGTTCGAAGTCTATTATTAAAGATCAGGTTTACACGATTGGCTTCTGGGCTAAAACCGATACGTCGGTTTCGTTGACTGCAGCCCTGGGTTTGAATTATAGCCCCTGGTCCGTACTGGAGTCATGGACTTACACGCTTAATGGTACCTGGCAATATTTTGAGAAAAGTTTTATTGCCAGTCAAAACGACACAAATGTACGCATAAATTTCAATGGTTTTGGAAATGCGGTGTCTACGGTTTATCTCGCCGATGTTTCATTTAAAAGCGGCGGTACCATTGGAAAATTACCGAATGGTGAAACCCTGGAAGATTCCACTATCAGCGCTAATTTACACAGTGAAGGTTACACTACAGAGCGCGATATAGATTGGGCAGATTTTTTACGTGAAACCGAATCTGCTTATTGGCTGGATATGAAAAATTATATTAAAACGAATTTGGGTTTTACCGGATTGGTAACAGGCACAGCGATTATGAATAGTTTCCCCGGTGCGCAAAAACAAATGGATTTCGTGGATGCCCACGCTTATTGGCAGCATCCCGTGTTTACAACGGCTGATTGGGATCCCATTAATTGGACGATAAATAATATTTCCATGGTTAACACTTTCAGCAACACTATAAGTGCGTTGGCGAAGCAGCGTGTTAAGGGAATGCCTTTTACGGTTTCTGAATATCAGCATGCATCGCCAGTTGCTTACAGCGGTGAAGGTCCATTGTTTGCGGCGGCCTATGGAGCCTTGCAGGATTGGGATGGCGTTATGTTTTTTGCCTACGATTCCAACGGCAATGATAATTGGTCCGCTGGATATTTTAATGATTTCTTTAGCATGAATGCGCATCCCACCAAAATGGCGAACATGTTAGTTGCTGCCAATATTTTCCGTCGTGGTGATGTTGCAAGCGCGCAAAATTTGGTTGCAATGAATTGGACTCCGGAAACTGAATTATCCGTTCTGGCTACCAAAGGCAGTGCATGGAATGTTGCAAACGGATCACACCTGAATGTTCCTGATGATGTTCCATTAACTAACCGATTTGCATTGGATGCATCAGCATCACCGCAAGGTTTGACTGCTGCGCCAGCTGCTTCGGCAAGTACTACGCTAACCTCCGATACCAATGAATTAGTTTGGAATCGCAGTGTTTCCGGTAAAGGTGTTATGACTGTAAATACCGCAAAAACAAAATCGGTCATCGGTTTTATTAACGGTAGAAGTTTTGCGTTAGACAATGTGACCATCTCTGTTGCACCAACAACATTTAATTGGGCGACTGTTTCTTTAACATTGCAGGAAGGTAGTTTTACTGAACCAGCTGCAGGTGGGAAATTACTAATGGTGCTCACCGGCAATATTGAAAATACCAATATGCAATGGACCAATTCGTCGCATGTGAGTGTGAGTAATCATTGGGGGACGACACCCACATTAATTGAAGTTATTCCTGCGACTATAGATTTACCTTTCGCAACTGCCAATACGAGCGCGTGGATTCTGGATGAAACAGGACAGCGTAAAACGCAATTAGCGGTGAGTGATAATGATGGTAAGGCAAGGATTATTTTAAACGGTACAACATCGACCTTTTGGTATGAGGTTGATGTTAGTGCCAGTCAATAAATGTAACAGATAGAAAAAGGCCCTGTCAGTGAAAATTGCCAGGGCCTTTTTAATGAACGTGTGTTTTTTTAAATTAAAAAACTATTTTGCATCGGTTATTTTTTTGATTTTTTTATCCGGCACTACTCGCCACACAGTATTTCCTACATCATCTGCAATTAGGAGTGCACCAGTGTTATCTACGGCAACACCAACTGGTCTGCCAAAAGCTTTTTTATCTACACTTAAAAACCCGGTCAGGACATCGCGTGGCGGACCTGATGGTTTGCCATCAATAAAGGGAACAAAAATAACTTTATAGCCACTGTGTGGTGTACGATTCCAGGAACC
>CBHTVU010000191.1:0-7935 GCA_966096785.1 uncultured Gammaproteobacteria bacterium
GATTGTACTTTTTCTTCGCCATGCTCCTCTTCCGCAATCATCATAAATTTAAAGGTAGCCTGGGCATCGGCGAGCGCCCGGTGCCGACTCTTTACCAGTATTTGATGACGCGCGATAATTTTTTCGAGGCTGTGGCCAGCATGTTCACTGTAAAGAAAACGTGAGAGTTTTACGGTGCACAATAATTTCGATTTGAAGGAATAAGCCAGTCGAGCGAATTCATTGCGGATAAATCCGTAATCAAAACGCACATTGTGAGCGATGAATAATTTTCCCTGTAATTTCAGAATAATGTCTTTAGCAACCTGCTCAAAATAGGGCGCTGATTCCACCATGGCGTTAGTTATACCGGTGAAGCGCTGGATAGTTTCCGGAATTTTTACGCGAGGGTTAATAAGCGTTGACCATTCAGTAACGCCATCTTCAGTGACTTCAATAATTCCGATTTCAGTAATGCGATCGTAGGTTACATTGCCGCCCGTGGTTTCTATATCCACAATAACGCAGGGCAAGGGAAAATGCTTAATCATTCGATATACCTAAAGACCTTCGGATAACTTACTATTTATATGCTGTTGCGTTTTTTTACAATTCATTGCTCTATTAATCCATAAGTAATCTGTAAGCTCACGGAATCTCCCAAATATTGCACAGGAACCTGCATATGAAACACTTCAATTTCGCCAAGACAATTTTTTTCTCCCTCTCGTTCACCTTGACCGCTTGCGGCGGAGGCGGAAAAGGAAGTAATGATTGCAATCCGCAGCCTCCAAAGGAATATTCGATCACCCAGTACCAGGGGAAAACACTGGAATACACAAGCGATTTGATGCAAGGCATGTTAGATCCGAACAATAAGCCCGCTGTTGCCGGTACAGCCATAGCTTGGCGGCGCTTCGCGGTGTCTCTTAAAGCCGATGTACAAACCTACTATGTACAAGTTCCCCATTTCAGTTTATTTGCCAGTGCATACGCTTGTTCGCCATCTCTCGGTCAGGCACGTCAAACATTAAGTAAGATGTCCATTACCAGTGCACAAGACTTTAATGCCCAACACCCGGCAGGAAGCGAACTCTCCAGTTTATTTGGCGTACTTGATTTACCGTTCAATTCAGTGGCGGATCTACCTGCCAGTTTTCCAGCGCCGCAACTATTAACCATTTTTCCTCAGGAACAACCGATGGAGGGAGTTCATAATTTCCTGGTAACCATCACTCTGGATGACGGCAGAAAGTTTGAATTTACCAGTGGTGATATTTACCTGAAATAAATTCACATCTATCAATTCACACCCATTGCCTCGAACAGAAAAAATTTATTTCTTTTCCTTCACCCCTCTCACAGTTTTTCAACTGTTTACGGCGGCAGGGAAAATAAGGCTTTGCACCCTGTCGCCTGCGTTCACTGTGATTTGTGAACCAGGCAACAATTCATTAATTATCCCATTACGAATGTCGTGCAAATAATTTTCGCGCTATTGTCGAATAAAAATCGCACGATAAGCTTGTTTACATGCTTATGTTTTATAGGCAAAACCCTGTTGTTATGCGAAAAAACAAAACTTCAACAACAAAATTAAAATGTGCAGTTGTAAACAAGGGGAATTATCGGCAATGCAAAATACTTATATACAATTAATAAGAAAGGAAGATCTAAATAGGGATGAGTGCGTTTCAATGATGATCAGTATGTACTTCGGCGTCGAAATGCAATCAGCTTTACAATGGTCAAACGAATACCGCTACACCGAACTCATCAAAGCCCAGGTCATGATTGAACAGGGCAAGTCTGAAATGCTAATTACCAAACTTTTTTGCGGCACCCCCATCGGCATGATTATTTATACCGAAGCAGATGACCAGCTAGTACGCCGCATTGACGCCTTAATTGTTGCACGCCGTTTTCGCGGTAATGGCATAGGAAAAATGTTATTGCGCGCCGCGAAGAGCGATCGGGATTTGCATACATTTGCCCCCTCTGTAGCAGTCGATTGGTATGTCAAAAACGGCTTCAGGGTAGTGGATATACAAGCTAAGGGGACCATTGAAATGACTACGGCAGCGGAGCACAAGGATTTAATCCTTACCTATCCGCTGCCGGTGTTTGATCAATTGGATTTGCAAATACTGCGCAATGTTAAACACATGCAATAAAAGGCAAACCTAACAAACGCCACTACCCGGTGGCGCTAAAACTATTGCAGGCATTTAATTTTAATGCCTGCTTTGTTTAGCACTGGTGCACTCATATCCATGGTGCGCAAGTTAGTAGGCAGCCATATAAGAAACCAAAATTTACCAAGCCCCACACACAACCGGAACCTACGCCTCAGGGTAATTGTGCAGTAGGACCACTGATCATATGGCGAAAGCCTGCTGAATCCGCTTTCATTTCTTCTTCGGCCAAATCGTGGTTATCGGTTGGTAATGTCGCCAACACCTACGTACAATCGCGACATTTCAAACCCGCTAGGAATTCTGATGAGCAACGATTATCAAGCCGTTAATACTTTTATTTTCGACATGGACGGGACGCTCTTAAACGAGAGGCATGAACTTTCTGAGCCAAGTGTTCGAGCGCTTAAGGAATTGCGAGCACGCGGAGCTAATTTGATTATTGCGACGGGCAGACACATCAATGACATTCGCTGTTATATGGAACAACTTGGCGGGGGAATTGCGGCCATCACCTGTAATGGTGCCAATATTCATGACGCAAATGGTGAGCTGGTTGCGAGCCAAACTTTACCGCTCACAGCGAATAAATCTTTGATTGCGCTGAGTAACCAATTTGACGTTTACACCAATCTCTATACATCTAGTGAATGGTTGGTGTGTAAGCCTTGTGAAGTCATGCTGAAGGCGCATTTAACATCCGGATTTTTTTATCGCGAAACAAACCAACAAGAAATGCTCGCGGTGCCTGCATTAAAAATTATGTTTTTTGGTGAACATCGTGAGCTTTTATTATTGCGTGCACAAATAAGTGAAGATATTTCTACATCATTAAACGTGACATTCTCTGACGATAATTATTTGGAGATAATGCAAAAAAATATTTCCAAAGGCGATGCCTTAAAAATGTTACTCGCGAAGCAACAAATACCGCTAAACCAAACCATGGCATTTGGTGACAGCATGAACGACGTAGAATTATTTCGAACAGTTGCTCACCCGATCTTAATGGAAAACGCAGTCAAAAATTTAAAAGCGCTTTTCCCCAATGCGGTACGCACCCACGCAAATTATGAAAATGGCGTAGCGCGATTTATTAACGAATATATACTTTAGATTTCGAAATTATTTCAATTCAACACCCAATTAATTCCATAAAAATAAAAAAGCCCAACACATTGCTGTGTCGGGCCTGCGTAAAAATATTCATTCATTAATTACTGTTTAGGTGCATCTAACGCTGGATTGCTAGAAAAGAAACCATGGGGCATTATTTTAAACGTCAGGGTTTCTTTCGGCATCACCGGGTAATCTTCCGGGCGCGGGACATGAGTGAATCCGGTAGTAAACCACACCACCAAATCATCGCCATTCTCAGTGTCCAAAGGTTCAGCGGGCGTAATGTATTTTGGTAAACCTTCTCCCGCTGGTCCTTGATTAGGATGATCACCGACAGCGTAAGACTCGCCTTCCTTGTAACGTGTTAACCAAAATTGATGGCTGGCAAATTGCGCACGCTGCAAGGGTGCGAAATTTGCGCTTGAAAGTGGTGGAGCATAGGGCGAGGCTTCAATCGCGTAACCCGTAGCATTTCCTAATGTATTTTTCGCCGTGGCACTTTCAATCATCCAGCTACGGGCTGTTGCCACATTAAAATCGCTAAAGCCTTCTTTTGAAAAAACTGTTGTGGTTTTATCAAACACATTTTCAAAATCCGGGTGATCAACATGTGCAATATTTTCTTCAGCAGCCATGTTCTTAACGCCGTCGATATCCAAATCTAAACGGAAATTAAAAAAGTGTTGATGATTGGGTGCAGCAACACGTGCACCATTTGGACCTATGCTGACCAAGGGAGCGCCAGTTTCATCAAGCCCATCGGGAGCACCGCGATTAAGAGTGATTCCATTTAAATGCGTTTGTACTTCAATTGAACCGTCCATTTTAAAAATCCAGTCAAACGCATAAATGTAATTACCGATCCAGGCATTCCAGGTCACCACCAGTTCGCGGCCATAACGTGTATCGCGCGCATAGGTGCTCGGATCAGTGCGAGTCCACAAGATGCCGCTCTCTCGCTCATAAATTCCAATGGTCGCGGGAAATTCAACCGTACCGTCAGGGTTGTCACTTGCAGGCCCCGTATCGTTAGCAAAGATGGCATCAATAAAGCGAGTGTTGGCTGGTACATCGGCGTTAACTTCAAGAGTCTGCGCATAGGTGGCAAGATTGTATTCACCTACGTCAAAAGCCGAACGCCAAGTCCAGTTCTTATCGCCCACGCCATAGGGAACGTAGATATCTACCATGGATAAACGCTGGGCAATACGCCGCGATTCATGCCCATCACCGTAGCGCAAATCACTGATAACCAAGCCCTCACGCGGATGAAGATACGCGAAGAAATTCCACTTTTGCCAATGCACCTGATGCCCGTCCAACTGAAAACTGGGGCCTGCGGGTTGAACGACTTTTAGCGGTTTAAGATCGGTGCGTCTTATGGGCGCATTACCGCTTTCATTCGATACTGCACGAATCGGCGTATTGGTCATGTGCACGACCTTAAGCGCGTTCATATCCAGCGTGACCACTACACCTTCTATGGCCCGGTCGTAAGGATTTTGAGGCAGGTCGTCGTCCATGTTTTCTGCATCGCCATTGCGCCAGAAAGCTAGTGCCTGCAAGATTCGTGTTTGCTTGCCAAACGGTAGTGACGCCACCACGCTAGCGGGTAGCTGGAAATCACCGGGCGCCCACACATCAACATAAACACTCGCGGGATCTATACCGCGCTGCTGCATCGCCTGTTGCCAGGGTTTGTAGTCATGCACCAGTTGATCGGCAGCAACAAATTCATCGGCAGTAACAATAGGTTGAGTACCCGAACTGGTGAGTGACAGCGACTTTACGATTCCCTTTTTCAAATCAACCTGCGCAGACCACAAGCGGTTCGACGGGTAATGCAGAATTTCAACGCTCGCTTCGCGTGCAGTGATTTGACCTGGACGCCAGGCCAACAACGCATCCTTCGTTGGTTCTTTTAACACTAATAGCGGAATGCGAAGTTTATCGCCGGGGAGATGGTTGGCGGGATTCGTAAAATAAGCAGTGATAATGTCGTGAGTCTTGCGAATTTCTGTAGCGGAGAGCGGTGTAAGCGGATGTTCAATACGATTTTGCGGCGGATGTGCTGGCGGCTTCGGATGTAGATGACCTGGTGGATGTGTGTGCGCTTGGGAATTGAGTGCCGTTCCAATCAGGTATATAAAAAATATGAATTTTTTCACGGTATTTCTCCTATAGGTCTTGGCTATTTACATGTTGCATCACCTATCGTTATTTTTATTTGCGGACAGCCTACTTGCTTTCGCTGCCCGCTTCTACCTATAAACCCGACCACATTCATCCATTTTTAAATTTAAACGCCAACTTATTTTTAATTTTCTAACCTGTTATTGTTTTGCTGTCACAATATCTTCGTAACAATGTTCATCAATTATATTTAGCAATCCCTCCATTCCTTCGTTGCAAATAAATTAATCCCATTCTGGTGCAAAATCAGGATTCGCAATACGATAATTTTCTTCCAGCATCGCTATCTGATTCATTTCTTCTTCTGATAATTTAATATCGCGGGCTTGCAGATTCAATTCCTGATGAAAACGTTTTGTGGAAGAAGGAATAACCGCAAATCCCTGTTGAAGAAGCCAGGCTAATGCAATCTGAGCTGGCCCAAATTTATGGCGCTCTGCGATGCTAATCAATGTGGGATCGTCCATCACCTTACCGACCGCTAAAGGCATATAAGCGGTAATATGTATTCCTTTGGTGCGCGCAAACTCAATAACCTTTTTATTTTGTAAAAAAGGGTGCACTTCTATTTGATTGGTAGCAATTTCTCCAGCACCCACCACATCAATCGCTTTCTGCAAGATTGCGTTAGTAAAATTCGATACTCCAATTAATTTAGTAAGGCCTTGGGATTTCGCTTCCGCAAGAGACTCCATATATTCCTGTATCGGAATTGCATTATTCGGTGAAGGCCAATGAGCCAAAACCAGATCAACTTGTGGCATTGCTAATTTTTCAAGGCTTTCTTTAAGACTGGGAATTAACGATTTTCGATCTAATTTATCAAACCATACTTTTGTAGTTACAAAAATTTCGTCGCGCGCTATTCCACTTATCGCAATCGCTCGGCCAACCTCAGTTTCGTTTTCGTACAGCTGCGCCGTATCAATGTGGCGATAACCAAGCTCTAAAGCGGTTGATATAGCGCTAATCGCTTCGTCACCTTTTATACGGTAGGTACCCAAACCAATATTTGGAATAATCATAGTCAATTCTCACGACAATAGATTGAAAGAAAAACAAAGCGAGCATTATTAATACATCCACAATAGTTGTTTGCTGGTTAGAGCACACAAGGACGCTTTTTCTGTAGTTATGTTCAGGGGTTAAAATACCACACGACAAAAGTTTTGCTAACCACAACAGCCTGAGTCATCTTTTTTCGCAATGCTGGTTTCATATTGATCGTGCAATTTCCACCATTGATAGGGTTCGGTTTGCGGCCAACCTGCTGGAGAATCTTCCCAATTTTCCTGGCGGCCAAGCGGTGTCAAATCGAGGAAAGTCCATACGCTGCCTAAATGTTCAACACCGCGACCCGTATTAAAGTAGGTGTGGTAAATATTGCCAGAGTCTTGCAAGAAAATATTTAGCCCGTGACTTTCCGTATTTAAAAAATCCGGGTTAAAACTATCGCTTGTGGAATACCAGGGAATATCCCAACCCATGCGTTTTTTGAAAGGAGTTATTTCGTCGATAGGCGCACGTGCAACCAATACAAAAGTTGTATCTCGTGCGTTCAAATGCGCAAGATTACCTACCATATCAGTAAACATACAACAGCCGGGGCAAGGTGATTCGTCTCCCGGTGTAAGCATATGGTGATACACAATCAACTGGCGGCGACCTTCAAATAAATCGAGCAAACCGAGGTCACCATTCTCGCCTGCAAAATTATATTTTTTTGTTACCGCAACCATAGGCTGACGCCTGCGTTCAGCAGCCAAAGCATCGCTTGCACGCGTATGGGCTTTTTCTTTCACTAATAATTCTTCGTGGTGTTTTTGCCATTCAGCGTGACTGACAATTGGTGGTAAAGCTTTGAGTGGCGCGGGATTTTTGACAGAATTTGACATGGTATTTTCCTCATGCGTGGATGTAGCCCAGAATGACCTCTCGAACAATCAGATCTGCAATAATTGCAGATTCCGTTGAAAACCTAACAGAGTTAGTCGAACGAGAAATTCATTAATCGACATTCGCTGAATAAAAACTACGGAAAAAGTATTCAAATCCCCAATTTATGAATGAGCATTGTCTCTCAGCGATGATTTTTCCTAAAGCGATTGCGCAGGATTCGCGAGCCAATAAATAACACTATAGGAACAACGATTGCCCAAGTTCCTTCGTAGTCATCTATAACTAATTCGATCTTGGACTGGAACCAGGGACCGATGAATATGGCAAACCATAGGGCGGCAACGAAAAGTGATTGGATAAAAGTGGTAAAGCGTTTCCCCTTTGGTGCTGCGCAAAGAGCCCCGATTAAGTAAAAGACAAACATTACAGCAAGCCACGGAAGCCCAATAAATAGCAAAATCATACCGCTCCCATGGGCGAAAGCTGGTGCAGAAAATAGAATTCCAGGAGCTGTGATCAGAACTGATTTTTGTATGAAATTCAATTTTTT
>CBHTVU010000192.1:0-7895 GCA_966096785.1 uncultured Gammaproteobacteria bacterium
TGGCTTTTATAAAGCATTCGATGTAAAAGAAACGGATAAGATGTATTTGCCCCCTACCGAACGTGTGATTATTTGGTAGGTATCACAACATAGAGGCGCAATCTTTTGCATTGCGCCTTTTTGTACTAGCTCATCGAAACCCGTCAGAATATTTCCTCCGAATAGCCCAATAACAATATGAATTCATTTATTTCTAATGAGCAATCTACTAATTGGTTTAAGAACGATGCCGCTATTTTTCATTGCCAATTTAGAAAAGAAAATTACAAAGATGAGCTTTTCCAAACATTGGGGGTAGAATTTCCTCCAACACTAATAAGTGCAGTTACAAAACGTCGTGCAGAATTCCTTTCGGGTCGCTATTGTGCAGCCAAAGCTCTTCAACAATTGAATATTCATAATTTTATTATCGGAACAGGAAAACACCGAAACCCTTTATGGCCACCTAATGTTAAAGGTTCAATTAGCCACTGCGATAATTACGCTATTGCTATAGCTACCAACAAGCGCGAAGTAATAGGTATAGGGATTGATATTGAAAATCAAATATCAGTAGAGACGTTGGAAAGAACACAATCCCAAATTCTATCAGACACAGAAATAGATTTACTTTTAACAGACAGCGACACAAGGGCTATGGCGTTTACCATTGCGTTCTCATTAAAAGAGAGCTTTTTTAAAGCGGCATATCCTAGTGTAGAAAAATATTTTGACTTTAATGCGATAACTATTACCGAATTAAATTGGACCGAACAAATTATTCAGTTCCTCGTCAATGAAACCTTGCATGATAAATTCAAACAGGGAATGTCATTAAACGGTAAGTTTTATTTATTGCCGGAAGAAAAAGTCGCGACTTTAGTTACTGTTTGATTTTTTTGCACAAGTATCGCAAAAAACAAAACCCCGGAAGCTTTGGGCTATCCGGGGTTTAAATTAGATGGCGGTGAGAGAGGGAGTCGAACCCTCGATACCTTGCGATATACACACTTTCCAGGCGTGCTCCTTCGGCCACTCGGACACCTCACCAGTTTTTTAAACTTACTTACAACTAAAAATTAACAGCACGCCGCGTGCTCGTTACCGCCCTGCGGGCGTTGTCTTCGTAAACTTCGGCTCGGCCACTCAGACACCTCACCAATTTTTTCCAACTACTTAAAACTAAATACCAACTGCACGTCTCGCATGCTTGATATCCTATTCTTGATACTGGCTATACAAAATTTAACCACATCCAGAACTCTTCAGACGCCTACATAAGGGGGCGCAATGTACACAAGCAGTTATAAAAAGGCAATATTATTTGACTGGCCATGCGTTAAAAATGCTACTTACATCTACTGCAGGCGGCTCCGGAATATCTTGGGCGGGAGTACCTACGTAGATGAAACCAATCACTTCTTCCAATGGCGCTAGTCCCAACCCGTGTTTAACATCCTCATTATAAGCAAGGTCTCCTGTGCGCCAAACTGCACCGAATTTCAGTGCGAATAAAGCGTTCAATATATTTTGAGTAGCGGCAGCGCATGAGAGGATTTGTTCATGCTTGGGAACAGAGGGATGTTCCTGACATTTTGCAATCGCCACAATTACCATAGGCGCGCGAAACGGCATATTTTTTGTTTTCTCTATAACAGCTGGAGACACAGCCGGGTTCGATTTTATGAGCGCCGCAACCAGCAGATCACTCAACCTATTCAATCCTTCATCTTGTATGGTGAGAAAACGCCATGGGCGCAGTTTTCCATGGTCTGCAGCTCTCGAAGCCGCTTTAAAAACCTGTATTAACGTAGC
Organism: uncultured Gammaproteobacteria bacterium; assembly: GCA_966096785.1. Lineage (GTDB taxonomy): Bacteria > Pseudomonadota > Gammaproteobacteria > Pseudomonadales > Cellvibrionaceae > Cellvibrio. Next base: position 1,795 of record CBHTVU010000192.1, read on the forward strand.
GTAATCAGGAGCTGGTCCCACTAACCTAGGCACCGACACTCTTTTTTGCAAACCCTCAAGTGCTTCCACATTTACCTCTTCTTCTGAATATCTAGTGATTTATAGGACTTAAATTCGTATATCGGTAAACCTGTACCATAATTAATGGATATCAAATCTAAACGTTCATATAACAGCCAATAATCGGTGACGAGTCAGTTCATGCAAGTACCAAACGCCATTGTGGTGGTCGCAGCAGAAATTAACATAGTACTCGTGGTTAGTGCTGTGATTTTTTTTGCTCACTCTCGCAAACTGAAATCATTGGTACGCCGTCAGCAAGAAAAAATTTTGGAGCTAATGCAGGCTAAAAAAGTGACGCCCGCACCTCCTCCACCCATTGCCGGGCCAGATTATAAGACTTATCTAAACAAGGAGCTGGACGCAACCGCTGAAAGATTTGGTGTCGATTCTCCGGGTGCTGATATTGCACTCGAACTTCCCGATGATAGCCCTGCATTTCAACGCATACTTGCATTGCGCTATGCATTTTTACGCGCCGAGGAACTGGGTACTACCGAAGAGCGGGGAACACCTGAGTATTGGAGCATCTTCCAACAGGCTTTAACCCCCCTGCTCATTTCACCACAACAAACAACGGAAAAAAATTCCGAATTTGAAGAAGAATTGAACACGGCGAAGAAACGTATAGAAAATTTAGAAAAATTTAAACGACTTTTTTTCGATATGGAAAAACAATGGAAAGACGCTCAAACAAATGCTCAGGATTATTATGGCCAATTACTGGAGTTATCTGAAGGCGTACAGGATCGTGCTGCATTCAATGACGTTTTGAAAAACTATCATGGAGTCTATGATTCTATTCATCAGAATATTACCCAGGTCGTTCAAAACCCGGATTCTTTCAGTAATCACAAAACAATTAATATAACGCGACAAGATCCTCGCGCTGCTGAAGAAATTATGAAATTGAGGAACGTTGCCGCTGACCAACATCGAATCATTAATAATTTACAGCGACAACTTGTCGAGGCCACTACAGCAGAAGAGAAAGAAGTTGTGATTCAGGAGCTTCAACAACAACTGCAGCGCCAGGTAAGATTTGTGCAGGAATCGGAAACATGTATACAGTTACTTGAGGATGAACTAGCAAAAGCTCACGAAGAAATATCCTTTAAGGACAAAACTTTGGATGAAACAAGTATGTTGAGCGAAGAAAATAGCCAGATTAAAAGCACGCTGCACGACTTTACTCTGGAAAGCAAAGATCTTCTAAGCAGTATCAACGAACTGGAAGAAGAAAATGATTCACTAAAGAAAAATTTGAACTTATCAACAGTACAGGCTGCGACCGTTACAAATAAAGAGGCAGATGCAGAGGCAAATAAAATTCACTCCGAATTAACTGATCTAAAAAAGCAATACGCAGAGCTTGAAGAAAAATATCTGGATCTAAAACTAAGCCAGTTATAAATATTGTTACATAAGGATACCCAATGAAGTGTAATTGGCCTATTTAAACGTAGAGTAATAGACATTTAAATGAAAAACCGTTTAATATGCCAATAGTCGCAGTAAGCCCTACAAGGCAAAATTTACTAAAATAAAAGTGCGTCTAACCGGATTCGACAAAATGAGCAGCAAACAAGAACCTTTACAAATACAAGCTGAGTCCCCGCAACAACAATATTATTTTCGTACACTCATATGCTTTGCAGCCGCCGGAACATTAGGCGCTTATATTAATTGGTCAAATATAAGTTATCTTTATGCGATAACTATAATTGGTCTGTTGGCTTATGCTTACGGCACTTATTTTTTTACACACAAGCAAGCGCCGGACACCTTGGCCAAATCATCTCGCTGGTTATCTTATGTAGATGCAGGCCTGATTGGGCTGGTCCTTGGGTTTACCAATTTTAGTATTTTACCCTGCGTGCTTTTTCTCACCATGATTCAATTTAACGCATTGATCAGCGGTGGAGTAAGAAAATTAATGGAGGATAACTCTGCTTTCGCCGTGGGTGTTCTGGTGAGTTTTATATTTCACGCGCCTAGCTTTACATTGTCGACTAGCGTGGAAATAAGCCTTTCAAGCCTCATAGGTATAGCCACTTATTTTTTGGTTTACGCCGTCTATATGCACCAGCGCTTTCACAAACTATCGCTCTCGCAACAGCAATTGGAGAACGAACAAAAGTGGCACAAGATTCGCGCCTATAAACTTTCTCGCTACCTGCCCCCCACAGTATGGAAGGCAATCAATCAAGGCAAGGATGAAACCTTGCAAGCTGAACGCAAAAAAATCAGTATTTTCTTTTCAGATATTAAAGATTTCAGCCAACTTGCAGAGGAAATCGAAGCTGAGGCGTTAAATGAGCTCTTGAATCACTATTTAACCGAGATGTCGAAAATAGTCACCCAGCACGGCGGCACTATAGATAAATTTATGGGTGACGCCATTATGGTATTGTTTGGTGATAGCAACAGCCAAGGCGTAAAAGCTGACTGCGTTCGCTGTGTTTCAATGGCTATAGCAATGAAGAAGAAAATGCGTTCTCTGCAATTGGAGTGGTTCAATCAGGGAATAAAAAAACCGTTGCAAATTCGCATGGGGATCAATACGGGATATTGCACTGTAGGTACCTTCGGTACTTCGAGCCATCTCGATTACACTGTTTTGGGAACCCAGGTTAATTTGGCAAGCCGCCTCGAGTCTGCTGCAGAACCAGATGAAATTTTGATTTCGCACGAGACTTGGTCATTATGCAAAGACACAGTAATGTGTAGAGATAAGGGTGAAATTCAAGTAAAAGGATTTGCACTGCCAATAAAAGTCTATCAAGTCGCTGATTTACGCAAAGATCTCGGTAAAAACCAAAGTTATTTTGAAGAGCGGGCAGAAGGCTTTTCGATGTACATGGATATGGACAAAATCCGTAATTATGACAAAGAAAAAGTTATTGAGTCACTAGAAAAAGCCGCCGAAAAATTGCGCGATAAAGTGATCGTTTAATTATTGTCTTATTAGGCGCCCAACTTGTGGCGTCGCCTCTCTATTGGTGCTTCTGAAAGGATTAATGTCTAGCCCACCTCTTCTGGTGTAACGCGCGTAAACAGACAAGTGTTCTGGTTTGCAGCGATCCAATATATCCACAAAAATTCTTTCAACGCAATGCTCATGAAAGTCCTGATGTTCGCGAAATGAAACCACATATCGCAAAAGACTCTCTGCGCTGATTTTAGGACCCGTGTATTCAATCAATAAACTCGCCCAGTCAGGTTGTCCCGTCACTGGACAATTACTTTTAAGTAAATGACTACATAATTTTTCGCTAACGAGGATTGTATTATCTGCCGTTAACAAATTAGCGTCAGGGTGGTATTTCTCAATAGTCACATCCAGCTCGTCAATACATGTTGCACTGGCAAGTGATTCAATGTTTAAAGCCTTTTCATCACGCAACTCATATAAGTTAACCAAAACTTTTGCTCCAGCAACCGCCGATAAATCTTTTTCCGATAATTGTTTTACCTGATCCCAGGTTGCGAATCGTGTTTGGTTCAGCGAATTTAAATAGAGCTTGAAAGATTTGGATTCGATTATAAAGGGACTGTCAAAAGGAATTAAAAACTCTGCGACAGCAACTTCGGGCTTTCCTTTTATGTTCAACCACGAGAGTTCATAACCGGTCCAGATATCGACTCCGTAAAAAGGTAAATCCTCATAAATACCAAGCGCTTTGCGCGATTCATTCCGAAGGATAGGAAATAACAAGCTTGCATCATACTCGGAAACATAAGCCGTTTTTTGTCCAAGAGGACTGGAGTCAACAGAATAAGCCATTCAATATCTCTTTAAGCGCGCAAGCGTTTTCCAGTTTTCAACAAATGTAAACTGATAATAAACAAAACCACTACACCCAACATCAAACCTAAAATCGCATTGACGAAATTTATATCACTTATACCTAGTATGCCGTAACGAAATGCATTGACCATGTGAAGTATGGGATTTAAGCGTGAAATATGTTGCCAGATTTCAGGAAGCATAGTGATGGAATAAAACACTCCACCCAAATATGTTAAAGGCGTAAGAATAAATGTAGGTACTATAGAAACATCATCAAAGGTATTGGCATACACAGCATTAATAAAACCTGCCAATGAAAATAACATTGACGTAAGTAATACAATCGTCAGAGTAATGAACCAACTGTGAATATGCAGATGCGTAAAAACCAATGACATTAAAGTGACAAGTATTCCAACACACAGTCCCCTGGCCACACCACCCATGGTATAACCCAGAAGTATGATGTAGTTAGGTGTTGGGGAAACCAGTACCTCTTCAATACTGCGCTGGAATTTTGCACTGAAAAATGATGACACAACATTTGAATAAGCGTTGGTTAATACCGCCATCATAATTAATCCTGGCGCTACAAACTGGATGTAGCTGAAACCACCCATGTCGCCAATGCGACTACCTATAAGCTTTCCAAAAATAACAAAATATAACGCCATAGTAATGACAGGCGGTAAAAGTGTTTGCACCCAAATGCGAGTAAAGCGTTTAATTTCCTTGCGCAATATGGTTGCAAATGCGATCCATTGTTCTTGAAGTTCCATATCATTTCCCTCCTGAAGTATTTGATGCAATCATGGATACAAACATTTCTTCCAATCGATTTGCCTTATTGCGCATGCTGATAATTGAAATACCTTGCGAGCTCAAATTCGAGAATACTTCATTCATGGATTGACCACGCTCTATTTCTACCTCGAAGGAATGTTCATCAATTTTTTCAGTTTTAAAGCCCGGGACAACTAAGGAGTCAGGTACATTACCAGATGCGTCCAAAATAAAAACTTCTTTATTTAATTGCTGAAGTAAACTTTTAACACTGGTATTTTTCACAAGCACACCTTTGTCAATAATAGCGACATTTCGACAAAGGCTTTCTGCTTCTTCCAAATAGTGTGTTGTTAAAATAATGGTAGTTCCCGCTTCATTAATTTCCCGCAAAAAATCCCACATGGAACGTCGTAATTCAATGTCAACTCCCGCTGTGGGTTCATCGAGAATCAGGAGTTTGGGTTCATGCACCAGAGCTCTTGCAATCATTAACCGACGCTTCATACCACCCGATAAAGTTCGCGCAGGAGATTGGCGTTTATCCCACAGATTAAGTTTCTTCAAATACTTTTCGGTCTGGCTTTTTGCATATTCGCGAGGAAGACCATAGTAGCCGGCTTGCTGCATCACAATATCTTCTACTTTTTCGAATAAATTAAAATTAAATTCCTGTGGTACAACTCCAAGGAATTTTTTTGCCTGGGAAAAATTGGTATCTATATTAATGCCAAAGATCTCTATATCACCTGCTGTTTTACGCACCAGGGAACTGATAATACCGATTGTGGTAGACTTGCCCGCCCCGTTCGGGCCGAGCACAGCAAAAAAATCACCGGGCATAACATCGAGTGAAATACCTTTTAAAGCTTCCAATTTATTATTGTAAACTTTAGTGAGGTTGCGGATTGAGAGTGCTGCAGACATAACGCCCCTGTTTTCACAATGAATAAAGAAACGAGATTTCAAATCTATGACAACTGAAGATGTAGATAAGGCTTATTTTGATTTTCACATAAACTTGTTAAGTGAGTTTATAAAACAAGTACAGCAACAACCGCCTTTTTGCCTTGATGATTGCATCGAGGATGATCAAAATTTCTTACTCGAATTAAACCAATTGCCTGAAGTTGGGGGTAGCGAGCTTTTAATTCAAGGGCAACAATTGCTTTGTCGTATTGTAGCAAGTTACCCGCACCTAATGCCGTTGGTACCACGAGATCTCTTGTGGTTTTTTGGTGGGGACTGCCTGCATTATATGCCGGACGAAGAGATCAACGTTTTTCAACAATTAGATGAGCTACGTCAAAGCGCAAAGGAATCAAATAGTAATTTTTCGTATGAAAAGGCTCGCTTGAGTACAATGGGATTGCACTAAAAGCCACAAAGCAGCGTAAAAATAAATGAAATATTGGAGCGGGAAACGAGACTCGAACTCGCGACCCCGACCTTGGCAAGGTCGTGC
>CBHTVU010000193.1:0-7890 GCA_966096785.1 uncultured Gammaproteobacteria bacterium
ATGTAAAAGAAGTAGATAATTTTTTAATTTTTGATGACAGATATAATTATGATCGCCAAAAATTAGAAACAGAATTCAACGATCTTATCCTGGAGGTATGTTAAGAGGATTGAGCTATGGTTCAGATGGCGGGAACTCAAAAGCGAGACAGAAGTCATGATTTAAGGGATTGGAAAAAAATCAATATGATCAGGGGCTGCTCGTTTACTATTTCTACAATTAAGCACATTTGGAGTGGCATAAATGAAAAATCTTGAAATATTAATTTTACGGCAGATTGTGTTTGCCTTGATTCCATTACCGGAAATGACGTGTCGCAATAATCAGTTATCCATGAGCACGCCAGTGCCAATTTCGTTAGCGGCTATGAAATAAAATTCAATAAGAAAGTGCGAGTGTATTAGAGATGGTAAAAGAATTTCCGCGCCATATAGCTTGGACTGAAGTAGTGAAGGAAGGTTACAAGTTTGTAGGTTTAATTGAATATCAGCGAAGGGCACCTTGTTCAATGGTGCATATATTGTGGGTACTAGGCCCACACTTAAATGATGAAAATGATGCCGAATTGGCAGCGGAACTAATGCTGCAAAATATTCGTGAAATAACTGAATACGACGACGTAATTTATAGTGATGGTGTTGTGCTTTAAATTTTCTTTTCTTAGCCAGGCAATCAAGCAATGGTTAGATTTAATTCAAGGTGATATTCATGGCTCGATCCATCTGGAAAGGTGCAATCAGTTTTGGTTTGGTACATATTCCTGTTGCCTTGCATTCAGCTACATCGTCTCAATCCGTGGATTTCGATTGGCTGGATGAACGAACCATGGATCCTGTGGGTTATAAACGTATTAATAAGGTAACAGGAAAAGAAGTTAATAAAGATCACATCGTTAAGGGTATCGCTTACGAAAAAGGTCGTTACGTAATTCTCTCCGAAGAAGAAATTCGACTTGCTCACCCTACCTCTACCCAAACAATCGATATTTTTTCCTTCATCGATAGCGACCAGATTCCCCTCGCTAATATTGATACTCCCTATTATTTATCTCCCGATAAACGTGGGGAAAAAGTCTATGCCTTGTTGCGTGAAACACTTATAGATACGAAAAAAGTCGCGCTTGCTTATGTGATTTTGCATACGCGTCAGCATCTCGCCGCACTTATTCCCATCGAGTCAGCGTTGGTTCTTGTACTGCTGCGATGGCCAGCGGAGGTTCGGAGCCTCGATGAGTTAGCTTTGACCAAAGCGACTACCGACGCCTCCTTGACAAAAAGTGAAATAGATATGGCCAAGCGGTTAGTAAGTGATATGACCGGTGAGTGGGAACCAGATAAATATCGCGACACTTTTCAGGAAAAAATTATGGAGCTTGTCGATAAAAAAGCTCGCGATGGCGAAATTGAGAATGTTGAAACCGAACCTGGTCATGAAGAGCGTAAGAGTGCAGATATTATTGATTTGACGGAATTACTAAAACGCAGTTTGCGTGGCAAGGGTACCAATTCCAAAACAGATGACGAGCCAAAGGCGAAAAAACCTGCAAAAGCTGGTTCACTAAAAGCAACAGCATCGGCAGCTAAAAAGCCGGCATCAAAGAAAAAAGAGCCCGCATCTAAAAAATCAGCACCCGCCGCCAGAAAAACAAAATCTGCGACGAGGTAATTTATGGCCAGGGCGTTAAATGAATATAATCGAAAACGTAATTTTAAAATTACTGCAGAGCCGTCGGGTGATGCAGGCCATAGAAAAAATAAAGATGCTGCTCACGCGCTAACCTTTGTAATTCAAAAACATGATGCTCGCCGATTACACTACGACTTTCGTTTGGAGTTGGATGGCACCTTAAAAAGCTGGGCAGTTCCAAAAGGCCCCAGCCTTGATCCAAATGATAAGCGCCTCGCTGTTCATGTTGAAGATCACCCCATAAGTTACGCCGAGTTTGAAGGCTCCATTCCGCACGGTCAATATGGTGGCGGAGATGTTATTGTTTGGGACAAGGGTATATGGGAACCCCATGGGAATGCTGCACAGGATTACAAATCTGGAAAGCTTAAATTTACCTTAGTTGGCGAAAAGCTAACAGGTGCCTGGACATTGGTTCGCACACATTTGCGAGGCAGCGGCGATAAAGAGCAATGGTTGCTTATTAAAGAGCGTGATGAAGTTGCAAGACCATCTTCTGAGTACGATATTGTTAACGAACAGCCGCAAAGTGTTTTAAGCGGTGCTGTGATCACACCCAAATCTTCTGCTAAAAAAATTTCCGAAAAACCACCAAAACCGACTGAACCCAAAGCTGCAAAAAAAAACCTGGTCGGGGCTAAAAAGAAAAAAATAAGCGCTGAACCCGCTAAAAAGATTAATGTGAAACAAGCTACCTTTCCTGAAAATCTTTCACCGGAGCTGGCGACGCTAGTCAGTGAGCCGCCTGCTGGGGAATGGTTGTATGAAATTAAATACGATGGATACCGGATTCTTACTCGCGTAGAAAAAGGCGAAGTTTGCATGTTTACGCGCAATGCCCACGATTGGACTGACCGTATGCCTTCACAGGCAAAAGCAATTTCTGAGCTTGGCCTTGAGGATTCATGGCTGGACGGCGAAGTTGTTGTGCTAAATGAAGATGGTTTACCTGATTTTCAGGCGTTGCAAAATGCCTTTGATATAGGCAAAAGTCACAATATTATTTATTACTTATTTGACGCTCCTTTTCTGAATGGTGTTGATTTGCGTGAGGAGCCTATTGAAACCAGGCGAGCGCTTCTTGAAAAAATAATCCCCTCCAAAACTAAGTCCCCAGTGAAATTTTCTGCCGCCTTCGCCCTTGATCACAATAACGTTCTTGCAAGTGCATGTGCCATGTCGCTCGAGGGAATTATTGGCAAGCGAGCAGGTAGCCCTTATGTCACCAGGCGCAGCGGCGATTGGATTAAATTGAAATGCAAGTTGCGGCAAGAGTTTGTCATTGTCGGGTACTCGAGCCCACAAGGTGCCAGGTCAGGATTTGGTGCGCTTTTGATTGGCGTACATAAGGAATTGGGACATTCCGAATTGCTCTACGCCGGGAGAATCGGTACCGGATTTGATGAAAAAAAATTGCAGGATATTTTCCAAAAGTTAAAAAAAATTGAGCGGAAAGATACACCTTTGTCTCACAAACTTAATAGTTCACAAATGCGCGGTGTGCATTGGGTAGAGCCCAAACTCGTATGTGAGGCAGAATTCGCGCAATGGACAGGGGAGGGGGTGTTACGCCAGGCGGTATTTATTTCATTGCGAACCGACAAACCAGCACGCGATATTATTCGCGAACAAGCAAAAGCTCCCACAGAACTGCCTCCACCGGAAGAGGCGCCTGATAAAACTATTAGAGCGCAGAAATCCATTCGTTCGAGTGAGAAGAAAACAGTGACCAAATCATCAGTCTCGTCTAAAACTGTTGAATCAGCAAAGTCTCCTGCCAAAGAAAAAGAAGCTGTATCAAAAATTACCATTACCCATCCAGATCGAATTATTGATCCCGAATCGCAAGCAACCAAAAGAGACTTAGCGGTGTTTTACGGTGAGATTTCGACATTCATTCTGCCGCATTTGGATAATCGACCTGTATCGATTTTACGTTTACCGGAAGGCATAGGCGGCGAACAATTTTTTCAAAAACATACGGAGCATTTATCCATTCCCAACATTAAACATCTCGATAAATCCCTCGACCCCGGCCATGCGCCGCTTATGGAAATTGACAGCGTTCAAGCGCTCGTGGGTGCAGTACAAATGGGAACTATTGAACTTCATACCTGGGGTTCCAAAACTAACAAAATTGAGGTGCCTGATCGCATTACGCTCGATCTAGATCCAGACCCAGCCTTGCCCTGGCGCAGTGTCATTGAAGCGACCCGCTTAACACTGGCGCTTCTGGATGAGTTGAAGCTGGATGCGTTTGTAAAAACAACTGGCGGTAAAGGTATGCATATTGTTATACCGATTAAGCCGGATGCTGATTGGGATCATGTTAAGGAGTTTTCGAAAAAAATTTCCACTTTTATGGAGCGCCAAATCCCCGAGCGTTTTGTTGCCAAGATGGGACCTAAAAATCGCGTGGGTAAAATTTTTATTGATTATCTTCGCAACCAACGTGGTGCCAGTACAGTGGCAGCGTTTTCAGTACGAGCGCGCCCTGGGTTACCGGTTTCAGTTCCTATTACGCGCGATGAACTTGCCAAGCTAACAGCCTCATCCCCATGGACAATTGCCAATTTGCATGAGCGCTTGGATGGACAAAAAAAAGACCCTTGGGAATCTTATAAATGCCGTAAAACTATTACTAAAACCATGTGGAACAAGCTTTCCTAAATATCAGAATAAAACCGCAATAAATAAATCGTAAAGTATTATTTGCGAATTTATGTTCCGTTGAAAAGTTCGCTATGTTGTTTGCCGCACAGATGCTAATAGACCATTTCCTGAATGATAAAACGTTAGCATCTAGATTACGGAATAGGCATAACCATGGCAAAAAAAAGCAAAACTAGTGCGGTCCCTAAGGACAATTTTTTGAAAAATCCCACCTGGTATAAAGATGCCGTTATCTATCAAGTACATGTGAAATCTTATTTTGATGCCAACGATGACGGCGTCGGCGATTTTACCGGGCTTATAGAAAAGCTCGACTACATTGCGGGCCTCGGTGTAAATGCGATTTGGCTGCTGCCTTTTTATCCTTCCCCCATGCGCGATGATGGTTACGATATTGCTGAGTATCGTGCGATTCATCCTGCTTATGGAACCATGGCTGACGCACGTAAATTTATCTCAGAAGCTCATAAGCGCGGCCTGCGTGTTATCACGGAAATGGTCATTAACCACACCTCAGATCAACACCCGTGGTTTCAAAAAGCGCGTCATGCTAAGAAAGGCTCGAAGGCCAGAAACTTTTATGTTTGGTCTGACACTAATCAAAAATACGAAGGCACGCGTATTATTTTTTCCGATACTGAAAGTTCAAATTGGACCTGGGACCCAGTTGCCGGGCAGTATTTTTGGCACAGGTTTTATAGCAATCAACCCGATTTAAATTTCGATAATCCGGAAGTGCTCAAAGAAGTTTTAAGCATCATGCATTACTGGTTTGATATTGGCGTGGACGGTTTACGTTTGGATGCAATTCCCTATCTTGTTGAACGTGAAGGAACGCTCAATGAAAACTTACCCGAGACGCATGCTGTATTAAAAACAATTCGCGCTGATCTTGAAGCAAATTATCCCGACCGTATGCTACTGGCCGAAGCAAATTTATGGCCAGAAGATATTCAACAATATTTTGGTAACGGCGACGAATGCCATATGGCATTCCATTTTCCATTGATGCCGCGCATGTATATGGCGATCGCACAGGAAGATCGTTTTCCCATTATCGATATTCTACGGCAAATGCCGGATATTCCTGCGAATTGTCAGTGGGCAATTTTTTTGCGCAACCACGACGAACTTACACTCGAAATGGTTACTGACCAGGAGCGCGATTATTTGTGGAATCACTATGCTGCAGACAAACGAGCGCGCATTAATTTAGGTATTCGTCGCCGACTGGCTCCGCTAGTCGAACGTGATCGTCGCCGTATCGAATTGCTAAATAGTTTGTTGCTTTCAATGCCTGGCACACCAACGCTTTATTACGGTGATGAAATTGGTATGGGCGATAATATTTTTCTTGGCGACCGTCACGGTGTGCGTACACCCATGCAGTGGACCGACGATCGCAACGGAGGATTTTCGCGTGCGGACCCGGCCAGTTTAATTGCCCCTGCAATTATGGACCCGCTCTACGGATTTCAGGCAATCAACGTAGAAGCGCAGGCGCACGATACACATTCATTATTGAATTGGACGCGTCGTATGCTTGCAGTGCGCAAGCAACAAAAAGCATTTGGTCGTGGCAGTTTAAAACTTCTCGCACCTGCGAATCGCCGCATACTCGCGTATTTGCGTGAATACACGAGTGAAGCGGGCGTTACTGAAATTATTTTGTGCGTTGCTAACGTATCGCGCGCCGCACAAGCCGGTGAATTGGATTTATCAAGTTATGCAGGAAAAATTCCCGTAGAAATGATTGGTGGAACTTCATTCCCCGTCATCACCAAATTAAATTATTTGCTCACATTGCCGCCCTACGGATTTTATTGGTTTTTATTATCAGATGAATCGCAAATGCCGAGCTGGTACGTTGCTCCTACCGAGCGTACACCGGAGTTAACGACTGTCATTATTAAAAATGGTATCGAAGATCTCACCGAAAATCCCGCCCGTTCCGTTTTGGAAACTCAAGCATTATCTGCATATTTACCCAAGTGTCCCTGGACGGGTCATCTTGGAGAACCTGTCGATAGCGTAAAACTTACGCGCGTCGATTCAATGGGTGAATCGGGCGAGCTGCTGATTTTTACCGAATTAGACGTTGATGTACGCGGTACAACCGAGCATTACTTTTTGCCGTTGGGATTTGTTCAAGACCATTTGGCGGGCACTGCATCGCAACAACTTGCCGTGTCACGTTTGCGCCATAAACGCACGGCAGGTTTATTAACAGATGCGTTCACCTTGCCAGAATTTAATCGAAAAATAATTAGTTATATTCGCGATCAAATAATTAAGCCCGTAGATGGCGGTGAATTGCGATTCGTGCCCCTAGCTGGTGCTGTAGCTTATTTACAAAATCTGGATCAAAGCACTGCAGATGAAAAAAATGTTGAAGAAATGAATGTCGTTGCAACTGCGGAGATTTATGGATCTGTTGTTATTGACGAAAAATTAGTATTGAAACCTATTCGCAAACTTGTGTCGGGGGTTCATCCCGATATTGAAATGAACGCTTATTTGAGTCAGCTTGGGTTCGCAAATATTGCGCCCGTCTTGGGTGAAGTGAAACGCGTAAACGGGAACGAAGAATTTACGCTTATGGTCCTTCAGGGGCACATAAATAATCAGGGTGATGCCTGGCAATGGACCCAAAATACTCTTGAGCGCGCCTTGCGAGATCGTCTAACGGCGGGCACCTCTTCAATGGATATGCAATTTCCCGCGTTGGAAGAGCTCCAAAGCTTCGCGCAAATGATTGGTCGCCGTTTAGGGGAAATGCATGTCTTGTTGGCGAAGCCTGCTAGCAACACCAATTTTGGTTATGTCGAAACCTCCGCTTCGGAAGTTGCGGCCTGGGTGAAATCCATTAAAGATCGCGTGCGACAAGTGCTCGATATGCTGCGTGATAACCCGGCGAAAGAAGCAACAACATTATTGGAAAATGCCAAAAATTTAACCAGCGCAATTAAAACCCTGGCGGCCGAGGCTAAAAAAGGCGTGCGTATCCGTATTCACGGAAACTTTAGTTTGGCGCAGGTCCTGGTGGTTCGGAGCGATGCTTATTTTGTGAACTTTGAAGACGGGCTTTCGAAGGGAACTCTTGACGACGACCTTCGTCAAAATCCTCTAAAAGATGTAGCTGACATGTTGTGCTCATTTGATGATGCGGGCGCTGTTGCGATTCGTAGCGCACGGGCGGTTAACGGCGGGTCACAAGCTGAACAAATTCGCGCCATAGCCGTTACCTACAAAGGCCAGGTACACGAGGCATTTTGCGAATCCTATTATGCGGCTACCGCAGAATCTTCAGTGTTGGGTAAACGAGACGGCAATGCGGCTGTGTTAAAACTTTACTGCATCGATAATCGACTCCGTGAAATTTTGAAATGTTTACATCACCCGGATTCTCTGGAGGTTGTCATACAAGGGTTGAACAACATCCTTAAAGCTTTGTGATTGGTGCGTTTAATAGACTCGAAGCCTGGTCGGCGCTGCAAGTTGTTAACAATTGTTCAAGTGAAGCCTACATGG
>CBHTVU010000194.1:0-7881 GCA_966096785.1 uncultured Gammaproteobacteria bacterium
GGCGACTCATCAGAATATTTACGTGCATTGGAAATCCCTCCTCTCAAAGCGATCAATCAACCAGCAACACTTATCACTAATGCGGTCTCGTTTCGTGAATACAGCAAGGCACGCATTTATAGGCGCACGAATTCAGACAATGAAGGCGGGCAACACAACATCCAATTAACCCGCCGCCTGTTTGCGACTGGAGTGTTCAGCCAATTTACTTACCGCGATTTGGCTGGCCCAAAACCTAAAGACTCCGTTAAAAACGATGATTTTGATTCCATTTGGGATTCTTAAACGCCACCCTGGATTTCTGGCCAAAATTTCGGCGCGAAAACCATTTTAATCGCACCCGGTCACGCATCTATTGAGGACTCGCAACAAAATTTTTAAAGAAAATGTAAGAAATTTGCGACAAGGTTAACCAGGTCGCATAAATCACCTGAAGGCTTGAGCAAATACAGGATTGAAGTAAGATAGCGATAAACTTGCAATGAAGTAGTTTTAAATTCCGGCAAGCTGTTACCGACATTTGGCAAAAATACCGCTCCGAGCGGTTAAAGGATAGGCGCAGAAAATACTAATATGACTTCCATTGACACCATTCGCCTCATAATTCTTAACAATTCGCGCGCAGAAGCAGAGCGATTAATCAGCATGTTGCATAACGCTGGCAGACCCAGCCGGGCACAACATGTAGACAGCGAGGAAGTGCTGGTAAAACTTTTACAAGAACAAACATGGGATTTATTAATTGCTAACGACAACACTACTCACCCTAGCCCACAAGTAGCCTTAAAACATATACGCCGTTTAAACAAAGATGTTCCCGTCATTCTCTTAAAAGAAGAGGAAGAAGCTTTCGGCCAGGTTGAAGGCATGAAAATGGGTGCGGCAGACGTAGTGAGCCTTGATAATGATCAGCACTTGTTGTTAGTCATCCAACGTGAAATGTCCAATCGATTAGACCGTCAAGCGCGTCGCTCCGCTGATCGCCGCTTTCGCGAAGCTGAACGCCGCAGCCAACAGTTACTGGATTCTTCGCGCGACGCAATCGCCTACGTGCAAGACGGTCTTTATCTCTATGCGAATGAATCCTTTGCCGAACTATTTGGTTTTGAAAATCGGGATGAAATAGAAGCGCTTCCTATCATGGATATGGTGGCGGATGAAGAGCAAAACAAACTCAAAAATTTCCTAAAAGAATTTACTTTAAAAGGTGAAGATGTAGGTTCAAGTCAGCTCGCATTTCGCGGCATGATGCAAGACGGCACCTCCAAACCTATCAATCTGGATGTCTCCCACGTTACCTATGATGAAGAGCCCTGCATCCAATTTTTAGCGCGCGCGCAAAAATATGAAGCCACCAATAATAACGAGGAATTGCAGGCGCAAATTAATCAAATCAAATCGCAAGATTTGGTGACAGGTCTCTACAATCGCCAGTTTATGATTCAAACACTGGAAAATACGATTGACCATATTGGTGATCAACAATCATTTAGTTTGTTATATATAGAGCTGGACGCCTTTAACGAAAGAGTGTCATCCGCATTCGGCGTCGCAGGTTCTGATTTAGTACTGGGTGATGTATCTGCCCTTTTGCGTGAAAAAATAAATACCACAGATATTCTTGCACGTTTTGGTGACACTACCTTTACATTGCTTATCCCCAATATTAAAGCCGATGCAGCAGTTAATCGCGCCTTACAAATTTGTAAGCTGCTTGAAAACCATATTATCGAAATTGATAATAAAACCTTACAGCTCACGTGTAGCATAGGTGTTTCTATTATTAATGAAACATCAACCAGTGCTGGCACAGTGATTGAACAAGCGCGCACAGCAATGGATAAGGTGAGCGCTGCGCAGGGCAACAACGCCGGCCTCTTCGAGCAAGAAGTTGCGGTTGTTGACAAAACTCGCGACGTAGCAGGTGAAGTACAACACGCGTTAGACAATGATAAATTTCGTTTGCTGTTTCAACCGATCATTAGCTTGCGCGGTTCCGAAGAAGAATATTACGAAGTTTATTTGCGCATGATTACGGAATCAGGTGTAGAAATTGAACCCGATGAGTTTTTAGAAGCCGCCAGCAAAATTAACCTCAGCATTAAAATTGATCGCTGGGTAATTTTGGAATCTATAAAAATGTTGTCGCAGCATCGCATCAAAGGCAACAAAACCAAACTCATTATCAATTTGGGACGTCAATCCCTGTGCGATGAAACCTTATTGCCGTGGCTCGCCGTTGCCTTTAAAGCTGCAAAGCTAGCGCCGGATGCTATTACCTTCCAGGCTAATGAAGTAGACGTAACCAATCATTTAAATGCAGCTAAAAGTTTTGCAGAAGGTTTG
Organism: uncultured Gammaproteobacteria bacterium; assembly: GCA_966096785.1. Taxonomy (GTDB): domain Bacteria; phylum Pseudomonadota; class Gammaproteobacteria; order Pseudomonadales; family Cellvibrionaceae; genus Cellvibrio. The sequence goes on from CBHTVU010000194.1 coordinate 2,347, forward strand.
CAAAAATTAAAAACGCAAATGTCGATCACCAATTTTGGCTGCTCGCTAAATCCTTTCAATGCGCTTAAACATGTCGCTGCCAGCATGATTAAAATTGATGGCTCATTCACCAGCGACATTCAACACAAAAATGAAAGCTCCGCCGCCTTGATCGAATTAATTGAAAAGCTGCACGCTGAAAATAAAATCACTATTGTACCCTTTGTGGAAAACGCCAGCGTGCTCTCCACACTGTGGCAAGCGGGGGCGCACTATATTCAAGGCCATTATCTGCAAGAGCCAACCCAGGGTTTGAATTACGACTTTAATATGGAATCATAATTACATTTATTTGCCTCATCTTTTAAAAAGGCCAGCTAACTTTAGCTGGCCTTTTTATTTTTAACTCCATTTAAATTTTAACCTCAATTAATTTTTGATATTTACTTTTTAATCTTATTCGTCTTTTTAGCATTACTTTTTAGAAAATTTTCACAGCGATTAGAAATTTACAGTGAATCCTGCATAAATATGAATTGCACCCGCCCATTTTACGCATAGGTTGCATCGACTTGTTCACATATTAAGTGCGTCAACGAACAGATACAGTCATTGCAGTTGCATAGGATGAACTCCAAGCTCTGCGCACCAATTATTTAATCCGCAGTTCCAATTTAAAAAGTTGCGTAAAAATTCCACGGTCTTTTTATTATTTACGCACCTAATTTTCGAGGAGACCTGTATGAAATTTAAAAAATTAGCCACCGCTATAAGTACTCTATCGCTAGCAAGTTCCTTCGCATTAGCTGAAGAATCTAACTGGTATATAGGCGGTAACATCGGCCAATCCAGGGCGCATCTCAATGAGCAAAAAATTGCAGATGATGTTATTCCTCCACCCTATTCAAATACTTACCTCGATCATAATACTATCGATGGCGGTTACAAAATTTATGGCGGATACGAAATAAATCCAAATATATCAATTGAAGCGGGTTATTTTGACCTGGGTGAATTTCAATTTAACCATATCACTGTTCCAGACGGATTATTAAAAACAAATATGCGAGTGCGTGGTATAAATTTGGATGTAGTTGGCCATCTTCCGCTTTCAGAAAAATTATCTGCCTTTGCACGACTAGGTGTTACCTACGCCTTAACACAAGATACTTTTAGTGGAACAGGTGCCGCTAGTGGGCTTGGTGGAAAGCTGAGTGACCGCGACACTTTTCCTAAAGCAGGCATAGGTTTGCAATACGCACTTAACGATTCATGGGCACTTCGTCTTGAAGGTGAGCGCTACAGAATCAGTAACGCAATTACCGACCATAACGATATAGATTTATTTTCAGTAGGTGTGGTTTATAAATTTGGCAGCCATAAAAAACCTGCCCCTGTTGCAGCCGCGATACCAGCGCCTGTAGTTGCTCCGCCACCTGCACCACGTTTTGAAAAAGTGACTATTTCAGCAACGGAATTATTTAACTTCGACAGTGCTGAAGTAAGTCAACAAGCAGAACTGGATCAACTTACAACATCACTCAAAACGAGCGCAGAGCCAAAAGAAGTGAAAATAATTGGTTACACTGACCGATTAGGTTCAGAAGAATATAATCAGTCGCTTTCAGAGCAACGCGCTCTCGCAGTGAAAAATTATATGGTTGGCAAAGGAATTAGTTCAGATCGCTTACAAACAGAAGGTAAGGGAGAAAAAGATCCGGTTGTGAATTGTACGGAGAAAAACCGGGAAAAATTGATTGAATGCTTGCAACCTAATCGTCGCGTGCTCATTGACAATGTAACTGTTGACCGCGAGATTAAATCTCAATAATTTTCAGCTTGAAAAATAATTGGGCAAAAAAAAGAGCGCATATTGCGCTCTTTTTTTAAAGTAGTTTATCCCGCTCACGAAAACCGAGCAGATATAAAATTCCATCGAGCCCAAGTGTAGAAATTGAATGCTCAGCGGATGCTTTTACCAAAGGTTTGGCTCGAAACGCTACCCCCAAACCCGCCACGTTTAACATCGGCAAATCATTCGCACCATCGCCTACTGCAATGACCTGTTCCAATTCAATTCCTTCTTGTAATGCAAGCATTGCAAGCAATTCGGCCTTGCGCTGACCATCAACTACAGTCCCTTTAACTTCGCCTGTTACTTTGCCATCAACAATATCCAGTTCGTTAGCGTATACGTAATCAATGCCTAATTTATTTTGCAAATAACGGCCAAAATAATTAAATCCACCAGACAAAATTGCAGTTTTGTAACCCAATTTTTTTAACGAAGATATAAGTGTTTCAGCGCCTTCATTCAGCCGTAGATTTGCAGCGATTCCAGCAAGGACTGATTCGTCCAGGCCTTTAAGCAACGCCATACGCGCAGCAAAACTTTGTTTGAAATCCAATTCGCCGCGCATTGCAGCTTCGGTGATTTCTGAAACTTGCTCACCTACTCCGGCGGCTTTTGCCAACTCATCGATAACTTCCGCATCTATTAAAGTGGAGTCCATATCGAAACACACTAACCGGCGATTACGGCGGTAAACAGTATCGCGCTGAAAAGCGATATCAATATTTAACCGCGCCGATAATTCCATAAAATCTGAACGCAATGCGGCTATGTTTGCTGGGGTTCCGCGCACTGAAAACTCAACGCACGCATTGGCCATATTTTCTTTTTCGCCTTTCAGCACATCTAAACCAATGCGTCCCGACAAACGATTGATACTGTCGATATTCAAACCATGCTTCGAGGTAATTGCCGTAAGTTCTGCAATTTGCGCAGCCGATATTTGGCGTGCGAGCAACGTGACTATGTGTCGAGTTTTACCTTGCTGTTCAACCCACTGAGCATAATTATCCTGACTGATGGTTTGAAAACGCACATTAATCCCAAGGGGCGCTGTGCAATGTTCAATTTCATTTTCTAATTGGGCCCGTGCATCAGCATCCAAATGAATTTCTACCAAAATACCCAAGGCCAGCATGTCGTGAATCACAGCCTGACCTATATCGAGCACATTTGCATTGCGGGCAGCAAGTACTTTGCTGATAGCGCGAGTCACACCGGGTTTGTCCACGCCCGACGCGTTAATTAATAAAATACTGTTCAATGAATACTCCGAAACCATGCCATGGTTTTTTACACAATTTGAATAATGGGTGGCATTCTAGCCTAACTCGCCGACACGAACCTAGTGCAATCAGGGCTATGCGCTTAACAAAAATCTTTAACTTTTGAGGATTTATGCCCGATAAAGCCCGAGGTAAATACCTACAGAAAATAAGGGATCTAGGCTAGAATAAGCGCCCAGGCGCATTCGCATAGACACACAGTGCGCTCCATGGAACGGCCCCTATAAAACCAATGCTTGAGAAATACATGTCGCTGCTTAATCACTACCGCACCTATCCCCAACTCAGTTTATGCAGCCTGCTTTTATTGGCGCTGGGGTTGATGGGCGCGATCTTTTATTTATATAACACTGACAAAAATCAGCAAGCTGATATCGAGCGCTACGGACAAATTGTGGCGACCAGCACAGCGCGCCAAGCAGTGGATGCCACCTTAAACCAGGATATGGTAAGCCTGCAGGCCATTTTACAAGAGGCAGCGCAATACCCGAATGTTATTGGCGTTACCCTGCGCAATATGGATAACAAACTTCTGGTCCAAAGCGGCTATCGTCCCAACCAACCCGTGCAAGGTAAACGTTACAACTTTACTGCTCCAGTGGCACTACACAATAATGTTGCCGGTTATTTGGAAGTTACGCTTGAAATCCCTCGCCGAACGTCTCATGACGAATGGTTTTTATTTTTCTGGGCGCTTGCAGTATCAGGCTCACTGTTGGCTATATGGTGGTCCATCAATCGCCGCTGGTGGTCTAGATTACGCGATAAAATTCCCAGCGCTGACCAACTTGTTACTGCAGTGGTAGAAAAAATTCCTACAATTGCAGAAGCCACTCAGCCTGAACCGGAGCAAACCACTACACCACCTGCACAGGTATCTGTGCGCTTAAGCCTTCAAATTCTTAACCTCACCAAATTACATCAACAACTTAATAGCGAAGGTTTCAATGGTGTGGTGCGTCGATTCGAAAAACAATTGCAAGGGCTTCTTAGTCTTTACAATGGCCAACGCCAACCACTATCAGGGGAGATTTTATTGATAGATTTTTCTGGCGAAGAATTTTACGAATGCAGCTTCCGCGCAATCTGTTGTGCGCAAATTATTATTAATATGGTTAACCAAAATCCCAGCCCACGCCTGCAATTGTCTGCAGCGATCCAACCCTTAGCAACACCACCACAATCGGTAGGATGCGCATTGGTTAAAGAATTTTTGATGCAATACAACAACAATCTCACGTCAGAAAAAAACGAAATTTTGGTGAGCGCTGGCTTGTTGGATGCTCCATTACAAAACCATGCAGAGTTCGACCTCAGCTCTGGCAAACTAATTAATATAAAAGCCCCTTACTGCGATTACGTCAACAAACAGCAGGAACAACTTTTACTCCATCAATAACTCACGACCAGTAACAAATCCGTCATAGTTTCATCATGTTTTTGTCATCTCCTCGTCATAGCCTTGTACAAATCAACGTCTGGAAGGCTATGACTCATGCTCAATATCGAACAATCCGTTACGGATAAATTCCCCGGCTTTGCTGACCAAGCACCCATTATTCGCAACTCAACACTTTCTATTCTGCGCAAACTTACGCGCGAACAAGAAATCAATAATTTTTTACGCGAACATCAGGGCATCACGGGTATAGATTTTATTGATCGAATTTTTGACTATTTTAATTTTAGTTACGCAATTTCCCGACGTGACCGTGACAACATCCCAGCCCATGGACGCCTGATTATCATTGCAAATCATCCCATAGGATCATTGGATGGCTTGGCACTCTTGCGATTGGTTAGTGAAGTGCGGAGCGATGTAAAAATTGTGGCTAATGATATGCTTATGGCGTTCGAACCACTGCATGATTTGCTGCTACCTCTCGATAACATGACCCGCGGTGCCTATAAACAAAGTTATAAAAATATCCTGCAAGCCCTCACCAATGAACAAGCCATCATTATTTTTCCCGCCGGTGAAGTGTCACGTGCCGGACCCCAAGGTATACGCGATGGAAAATGGCAGGCGGGCTTTTTACATTTTGCCCGTAAAGCAAACGCACCTATTCTGCCAATTTTTGTATCTGCTAAAAATTCTTTATTGTTTTACACAACGTCGCTGATTTTTAAACCCTTGGGCACAGCGTTACTTGCGCACGAAATGTTTAACAAGCGATCTGCTGAAATTAAGTTTCGTGTCGGCGAAGCTATTCCCCATCATTCCCTCGAATCAGATCAACTTGCCGACAAAGCACTCATAAAACGTTTAAAAAAACATTTATATAAAATCGGTCGCGGTAAAAAAGCTATTTTCGTCACCGAGAAAACTATTGCGCACCCGGAAGATAGCAGCACCATTAAAAAAGAACTTAGATCAGCGCAACTTCTTGGCAATACTCGCGATAACCACAAAATATA
>CBHTVU010000195.1:0-7857 GCA_966096785.1 uncultured Gammaproteobacteria bacterium
GGGGTTGCAAGTACTACTACCGTACTTTGCTGGCGCGTTAAGGAATTTCGTTTGGTTGATATTGTTGTGAATTAAATTAAATAAAAACGGCGATGTGAATCGCCGTTTTTATTTGCAGTAAAAAAATTAACGAGCCTTGTTTAATTCAATATCAATTTCATTTGCCAGTTCCGCAAGAAGTTGGCTATAAGCCTGGGCGAGGCCTTTTGCACCTGAACTTGCTGAAATGGTTTTTATGAAATTTCGGCGTAATACATTTGCTTTTGTTTCATTGTCCACCAATTCCCAAGTTGCATTTATTATTGCTTTACTGTCCGTGCGCGATAGATTATCCACACGAATGCGAATGCTGTAGTGCGGCTTGCTGTCGCTGCGCCAGGGAAAATTAACAAAACTACGTGAACTATTCAGCTGCGTTAAATTGAGTGACATAACGCGAGTAATACTTTTATCAAGCGGCTCAGCCCAATAAGCATTTTCAGACATGTTTAATGTATTGTCCGTTTGGCTGTCAATAATTTGTGAGCGAGCAAGATACTCTGCAATTTCTACCGGACCGATTCCATAAAGCTCAGTAGTATCGATTTTGTTACCGCTTGCGGAAGCGGATTGAGGTGTTAGATAAAAATAGTTTTTCCTGGGGGAGTGCTGACACGAAAATATCAGGCAGCACAGGCTTGCAATCACAAGAATTTTTTTCATAGTTATTTATCCTTACCGGTATTTTTGCCGCGCAACAGAGCTTCGGGTTGTTGTTCCAATGTGTCGGTTAAATCGCGAAACGCATGCGCTGATCGGCTGACGTTTTCAAGAGTTGAGTTGAGTTGATTTATTAATGGAGCGTCTTCTGAAAACGTATTGTTTATTGCGGCAGCGCTCTTATCGACTTGCTGTAAGCTGGCACTCAAATCATTTAAACTTTTATGTAGTGCTTGCGCAATTTCTGGCGTCTGGGTATTTAGCTCGCCTAAAAGTTTGTCAACCTGAACACGTGTTTTTTCAATATTTCGGCTAAGGTCAGAAAAGTTTTTATCAAAGGAGGTTGACGTTTTTTCCACTGAAATTGCCGCTTCACCAACATTTTTTATGGCTATCTGAATATCTCCGCTTTTTACAATTTTATTAACTTCCACAAGCAGTTCATCTACATGAGTGACTATGCCACTGATATCCATATCGGCAAAGCGTTTTGAGAGTTTTTCAAATTGAGTTGCAGCTGTGGGCAGCTCACGAATTTTATCTTGTAACGCATAAAGTTTAACCGGCGTATCGGGATAAAAATCTAATTCAACATAGAGTAGTCCGGTCAAAAAACTTTGAAAATTTAATTGTGCCCGCATACCATTTTTTATAGCTTCGTTAAAAAATTCTCGTTTAATACTGATTCCTTTACTGTTGATGCGCTTTAGCACCAAGTCAGCCGTTACCGCGGTGATGACGGTTTTTTCATCATTTTGAAAGTTGAGCTGAATGTCAGTAATCTCACCAAGCACTACGCCTTTGAGTTTGACGGGCGCACCAACCTGTAGACCTTGCACAGAACCTTCGAAGTACATAATGACCGGCTCTTTTTCGGAAAATAATCTACCACCGGAAAAAAATAAAAGTGCCACAAAAATAAGTACCATGGCACCTACAATAAAAGCGCCTATGGTAAATGCAGTGTTTTTGGGGTTGGTCATGATAGTGACTCTTCAATAGGTTGATCTTTGCTCTCAGCGCGTGTTAAAAACTGCCGTACCTTTTCTTGCTTGCTGTGCGCCAATAATTTTTTTGGATCACCAGCATCGAGCATAGTTTTGCTTTGCGCATCTAAAAATACAGAGTTGGTTCCAATCGAAAGAATGCTCGGCAATTCGTGAGACACGATAATTACGGTAGAGTCCAAGGCTCTGCACACTTGTAAAATTAATTGATCCAAACGCAATGAGCTGATGGGATCAAGACCTGCAGAAGGCTCGTCAAAAAATAGTAATTGAGGGTCTAGTGCTATGGCGCGTGCGAGACCAGCGCGTTTATGCATGCCGCCACTGAGCTCGGAAGGATAAAACTCCTCGAACCCCGCGAGGCCAACTAATGCGAGCTTGTAAGCAACGGTTTCCGCAATTTGTTTTTCACTTAAGTCGGTGTAAAGTTGAAGGGGTAGGGCCACATTTTCACCGAGGCTCATACTGGAAAAAAGCGCACCTGTTTGAAACGTTATTCCCCAACTTTTTAAGAGTTCAAGCCGCGATTTTTCATCCGCCGTATAATAATTTTGGCCGTTGTAAAGCACTTCGCCTTTAATGGGAGGGAGCAATCCAATCATGCTTTTGAGTAGGGTTGTTTTACCGCAACCACTTCCACCTATTACAAAAAAGATATCGTTCTTATTAACGGTAAAATTTAAATTATTTTGTACTGCGCGATTTCCATAACCAATGCTTAAATTATTGACGGAAATAAAAGGTTGTGAAGTTGCATCGGAATTTGTCTTCGTGTTCGACTCGGATGTAGTAATCGCCATAACTAAATTCCCAATTTGTCGTAAAGGATATTAAAGGCCGCGTCAGCAACCACTAAATATACTATGGCTCTCACTACCGCATTGGTAGCCGCCATACCTACCGCATTGGAATCTCGTCCGCAATTCAGTCCCGCTTGACACCCGGCAATCGCAATCAGTATTCCAAAAAAAACGCTTTTTAAAATTCCGGTCCAAATATCCAGCCAGTCAACTGCCCCCTGGGTTTGAAGAATGTATTGCGTAAAACTAACGTCCATATTTGCGGCAATGATTGCTCCACCTAACATCCCGATCATATCGGCGTAGACACATAGCAATGGCATTACAAAAACCAGTGCAATCAAGCGCGGAACCACTAAAAATTCTACGCTGGATATGCCCATAATTTTGAGCGCATCTATCTCTTCATTAACTTGCATGGTGCCAAGTTGCGCAGCGTAAGCGGCACCAGTACGGCCCGCCATAATGACCGCAGTCATAAGAGCGCCCATTTCGCGCACCATGCCGAGTGCGACTAAATCGGCTACATAAACTTGCGCGCCTAATTGCCGCAATTGCACAGAGCCCAGATAGGCCAGGATCATCCCCACTAATAAGCTGATGAGCGTGACTATGGCTAAGGCTTTCGGCCCGGCTTGGTGTACAAAATAAAAAATATCGCTTTTGCGTGTTTTTGCGCTGCCTTTAAACCATTGCAAAAGTGCAAGACTGGATTCGCCGATAAAAATAAATGTTGCACTAATATCTCGCCAAACATCGTTAAATTTTTTCTGCACCCTTTGTAAAAAAGGTTCTACTTTTTTTTCATTGCTGGATTGGTATGTAGGAACATCAGTAGCCAGGCGAAGTAATTTTTGCAGACCTTCAGGAGCGTTACTTGTGTCGAATTGAATATTTTTCTGCTGACACCAACGTGCCAGGTGTAACAATGTTACAGCGAGGCTTGAATCCCATTGGCCTAATTCGTCTGTGTTGACTTTAAGCGTTTTAGTCTCATCGGAAATATCTGAGTGAATAGAGTCCACATCGGGTGTTTCACCGAGCTGCCAATCGTCGCTCAAAAACAAGGTAGATTGTGTGTCATTGTTTTCCAGATGAAAGCTGGCCTTGGTCATTTTATCCCTGCGTAGTTTTTATACTTTCGGTTCGGCTATGCGCCACAAGATGAATACGGAGTTAGGATGATCGCGAAATTAGTATAAGTTTAATTCCAAAAAGTCGTTCAAAAGTACTTCTTAAATTAATTCCAATTTGAACATTCATCTGTGCGCCATCCAACTTTGTTTAGTAGGGTAGCCGGATTTGAATCAGTAAGGAATATGAAAAGCCGAATTGAAAGGCGCTTTTCTAGCGATTACTTGCGCGAGTTTAGGAGGGATTTTAATTGCGGAGATGAAAAATTCTATATCAGATGCCAACGACATCTGATATAGAAAAGATAGAACACTTACCTAAGGATTAGTTGGTTACGCCGTAAGGAGCAGGTTGCGCGCTACATGTTGAACGAGAAATACAACTACGTTGACTCTCCCATCCCCAACCGCTTTGAGTTGTCACGCATACCGGGTAACGCGTGCCGTACCAGTTACAAACTTGTCCACTTGCAACTGAACTTGAACTGCTTTGTGCAGAAGAAACTGTCACTGATGAGCTACTGGAGCTTGCAACACGCGAGCTTGAACTTGAGCTAGCGGGAGCAGAACTTGTGGTTCCACCGACAATACCATATGGCGAAGGTTGGCCACTGCAAGTGCTACGTGACACACAACTTTGTTGATTTTCCCAACCCCAACCGCTAGTGGCATTAACGCATAGAACAATTGGAGTACCGTACCAGTTGCAACGATCTCCCGTAGTTGCAATTGATGAGGACGATGAGCTTCTCGGAATGGAACTTGAACTCACAGCTACACTCGATGAACTTCTTGGTACTGAGCTTGAACTTGGCACTGAGCTTGAGCTCGCAACAACAGAAGAAGATCTGGAACTTGCCACTGAACTACTTGATGAAGAAGCAGAAGAATTCAGACCAAAAAAGCGAATCGCTTCTGCAGCATTAACGGGAAGGTTGTGAGTAACACCTTGCATACTGATAGCTTCAACCTGTGCTTGACCACCACTACTACCATAACGAGTACGAGTGTAACCAGATTGTGGTGTATCTGTGTAAGTGGGCGTTTGGCTTAGGCTAAACACGTTGGTCCACTGCTCGATCGCTTCATTAAAGTTTTTGTAATTTAAGGTTTCATCGGAGGTGCCGTGCCAAAGTTGTATACGTGGTCTTGTACCGCCATAACTAGGGTAAGCAGCGCGAACGAGGTTTCCCCATTCCTGCGGCGTTTTATTAATAGCGCCAGTTGCACAGCTGCTGTTCCATGTAGAGCCATCTGTTGTTGCAAAGCATCCAAAAGGCACACCGGCGAATGCCGCGCCCGCTTTAAATACATCGGGATAAGTTCCTAATAAAACATTCGTCATCATCGCACCGGATGAGGTACCAGCAACAAACACTCGCGTGGAGTCCACACTGAAATGTGATTTAACGTAGTTCACCATGGATATTATGGCTGCAGGATCACTGTTGCCGTTGTGCGTGAGTGCTTGTGGGCTTGAAACATCAAAGCAATTACCACTGCGTGTTGCAGACGGATAGATAACGATGTAGCCATAACGATCAGCCAAGCTCGCAAACTGCGTTCCTGAATAATACGCTGGACCTGAGCCAGTACAATAGTGCACAGCAACTAACACCGCTGCGTTATTTGGTAGTGAATCAGGTGCGTACAAATGCATACGCAAGTTAGTGGGGTTACTACCGAAATTTGTTATCTCTTGTAGCGATGCAGCAGAAGCGCGTGGTGCAACTAAAGTAGCGCTTACGGCTGCGGTAAAAATTGCGGCTGCAAATAAAATTATTTTATTACTTATTGTTTTCATGGGGGATTATCTCCGGGATGGATCATTTTAAAAAAACTAACCCTGCGAGTGATCCGGGCCCGCACAGTTAGACTGCAATCTCCAAATAAAATTGTTGCAGTCTACTGCAAAGAAAGGCTATTGCCACACTTGAATACAAGATATAAGACTAAAGTATAACTTTTGGAGAAAAGGCTATTCGGTTAAAAGTTATAAATAATAATGTATTAATTATTAATGACGGGAATTGAATCAGAATTTAAGCGCTGCTAATAATTCAAGTGAGCGAATTCGTTGTTGCGGATCATACATATCATTCGTGAACATAAACTCGTTTATATTTAATTCAGCGACCAAATTTTCTAACTTCTTTTTGACTTGCTGTGGATTGCCAATCGCGGATAAACCTAAAAAATCTTTAACATTGAGTTCTTCGCCTAAATCCCACACGCCCTCCATAGATTGTACCGGCGGTTTGAGCCATAAGGGGTGGCCGCGTAGTAAAGCCAAAATGCGTTGTTGACTGGTAGTGGATAAAAATTTTGCCTCATCTTCCGTTTCGGCAATAATGATCGGCATACCCAGCATGACGTAGGGCGCGTCCAATGTTTCTGAGGGTTGAAAATGTGTTTGATAAATACGCACCGCATCTCGCATTAATCGCGGTGCAAAATGCCCTGCGAATGCATAAGGTAAACCACGCTTTGCAGCCAATTGTGCGCTGAATAAGCTGGAACCCAAAAGCCAAATAGGCACCTGTGTTCCTGCACCGGGAATCGCTTTTAAATTTTGCCCGGGTTTCAGTGGCGCTAATAATTGCTGAAGCAAATTTACTTCCGTAGGAAATTGTTCTGCTGCGATATTATCGCGTCGCAATGCGCGACTCGTAATTGGATCTGTACCCGGTGCGCGTCCTAATCCCAAATCAATTCGATTTGGGTAAAGGCTTGCAAGCGTTCCAAACTGTTCTGCTATCACTAATGGAGGATGGTTCGGTAGCATAATTCCGCCAGAGCCAACGCGCAGGGTTTTGGTTCCACTGGCAATATGGCCAATTAAAACAGCGGTTGCAGAACTCGCAATGCCTTCCATATTATGGTGCTCAGCCAACCAAAAACGGTTGAACCCTAAATTTTCGGCGGCCTGAGCGTAACGCAGAGAATTTTGCAGGGTTTCGCCTATAGTCCCGCCTTCGCGAATAGATGCTAATTCAAGTAAAGAGAATGGAATATTTTTTAACATAGCGAATACACTCAAGCACAGCGAATATGTACAGCAAATTTGCGTAACATATGTCGTCACATCTGTAGATTATGGGGGCGCTCAAAATATTTTCAATTAACGATTGTAATCACTTAACGCGCGGGATATTTTCTGCGCGGTGAATGTGCGAAAGCAGACGGTAATAATGAGTTGCCTATGTAGCATTGTGTTTTAGCAATAACATTCTGAATTGATAGCTGGTTTATCTGCAAGAATCACGAATGACTTCATTATGAAAGGGCATTGTTATGACTGAATTGAGAGCGGTATCCCTGATTGGCGCACCAACTGATATTGGTGCAGGTACTCGCGGCGCTAGCATGGGTCCTGAAGCTATACGCATCGCTAATTTGGTGGGAGCGCTACAAGGCCAAGATGTCGATGTGCTTGATCGCGGAAATTTAAATGGTCCGTTTAATCCTGGTCTCACTCCCGTTGATGGCTACCGACATTTGGAAGAGGTTGCAATCTGGAATCGTTCAGTGCACGACGCGGTTTACGCAGAATTAAAGTTACAACGCTTACCTATTTTATTGGGAGGAGATCATTGCCTTGGCATAGGTTCGATTAGTGCGGTCGCGCGTCATTGTCGTGAATCAGGTAAGAAACTTCGCATCATTTGGTTAGATGCACATGCAGACTTTAATACCAGCGAATTAACACCCAGCGGAAATATTCACGGAATGCCGGTTGCGTGTCTTTGCGGTTTTGGTCCAAAAGAATTAGTGGAAATTGGCGGGCATGTGCCAGCCATTAGTCCAAAATGGATTCGTCAGATTGGTATTCGCAGTGTCGATGCAGGCGAAAAAAAGTTCGTACATGATCAAGACCTCGACGTGTTTGATATGCGCTTTATCGACGAAATGGGAATGCGTCATACGATGGAGTTAGCGCTTGCCGGTCTCGATGAAAATACCCATCTTCATGTAAGTTTTGACGTGGATTTTTTAGACCCAAACATAGCGCCCGGGGTAGGCACCACTATTTACGGTGGCCCTACGTATCGCGAAGCGCAGCTATGTATGGAGATGATTGCTGACACGGGTTTAATGGCATCACTTGACGTAATGGAATTAAATCCCGCGTTAGATGTGCGTAATAAAACTGCAGAGATCGCCGTGGATTTAATTGATTCGCTGTTCGGAAAATCGACCTTGATGCGGAGGCAAAAA
>CBHTVU010000196.1:0-7856 GCA_966096785.1 uncultured Gammaproteobacteria bacterium
TAGTGGAACAGGGAAATATTCCAGCGGCCAGCGACTTTTGTTAAAAAGGTTAGTAGCGCACCGGGGCGCTCCGGGAATTCGAAGCGGTATAAAACTTCGTCGGTAATTTGCGGTGCGTGGCCGCCGACTAAATGGCGGATGTGTAATTTTGCTAATTCATTTTCCGTCATGTCAACCAGATCGTAACCTTGGTCTTTTAATTCGGTAACTAAATCCGCACGATCTTTTCCAGCATTACCGACTTGTACGCCTACAAAAATTCTGGCTTCTTGTGCGTCGGCATAACGGTAATTGAATTCCGTGATATTGCGCTTGCCGAGCGCTTTACAAAATTCTTTGTAGGCGCCCGGGCGCTCAGGAATAGTTACCGCTAAAATTGCTTCGCGTTGTTCGCCGATTTCTGTGCGCTCGGAAATATAACGCAGGCGGTCAAAATTTATATTGGCGCCACAATCTATCGCAACCAATGTCTGACCAGTAATGCCATTTTTTTCTACATATTTTTTTAAACCAGCGATGCCGGTTGCTCCCGCTGGTTCAGCAATTGAGCGAGTGTCTTCAAAAATATCTTTGATGCCCGCGCAGATTTCGTCAGTAGTTACGGTGATGCATTCGTCCACGACTTTGCGCAGCACACGGAAAGTTTCTTCTCCGATTTGCGCTACGGCGATGCCGTCTGCAAATATACCAACCTGAGGAAGCACCACGCGTTTTTTCTTGTCCATGGCTGCAAGCAAACACGCAGACTCGTCTGACTCAACCGCAATAATTTTTGTTTCGGGTCGCAAATATTTTACGTAAGCGCCAATTCCTGCCGCTAAACCACCACCGCCAACAGCGATAAAAATTGCATCGATTTTGCCAGGGTATTGGCGCAAAATTTCCATACCTATTGTGCCTTGGCCTGCAATCACATCCGGGTCATCGAACGGATGAATATAGGTGAGCCCCTTTTCTTCCATAAGTTTTTTAGCGTGTGCAGATGCCTCATCGTAATTGTCACCATGCAAAACAACTTTTGCACCGCGCGCTTTTACGGCGTCTACTTTAATAGCGGGCGTAGTGCGCGGCATTACGATGGTGGCTTTAATACCGAGATGTTGTGAGCCAAGTGCAACGCCTTGCGCGTGATTACCGGCAGACGCGCAAATAACACCGCGATTGCGTTCTTCTTCGGTTAGCTGCTGCAATTTGTTGTAGGCACCGCGCAATTTAAACGAAAACACAGGCTGTAAATCTTCGCGCTTAAGCAGAACCTTATTGCCCGTGCGTACCGAGAGCAGGCGCGCTTCATCGAGCGGTGTTTCTACTGCAAGGTCGTATATTCGGGCGTTGAGGATGCGTTTTATGTAGGATTCAGGCATAGGAATGAAATTTTTTAATAGATGAAAGAGTCGGCCTGCATAGTAAACAATTTAGCGCCTTCTGGCACACTCCAAATCGCGCCAATTAAAAAGAAACTCTTTATAATACGCGCACTAAACCATCTCTTAAAATGCAAGAGAAAAGCAAAACCCCACCCTAACCCTCCCGGCTGCGCGCCCCGCTTCAGGGGAGGGAACCAATCGCACTTTGGATTAGGTAGGGAGTCAACTCCTCCCCCTGTGAAGGGGGAGGCTGGGAGGGGGTGCTCTTGTAAACTAACGAATGCTAGAAGCGTTCAGAAAAATCACTACAGGAATCCCCATGACCCAAGACGAACTTAAACAAGCGGTTGCTAAAGCAGCTGTTGATTACATCACCCCCAAACTTTTTAACGATTCGATTATTGGTGTGGGTACAGGATCAACCGCTAATTTTTTTATTGATTACCTTGCGACCATCAAAACCAAATTTGCTGGCGCGGTGGCCAGTTCGGATGCATCTGCCGAGCGTTTGAAAAAATTGGGTATTGATGTTTTGGATAGCAACTCGGTTAGCGAACTGGTGGTGTATGTGGATGGTGCCGACGAAAGTAATGCCTATCTGCATTTGATTAAAGGCGGTGGCGCTGCCCTCACCCGCGAAAAAATTGTGCGTGCAATTTCAAAAGAATTTGTCTGCATTGCCGATGGCAGCAAGTGGGTAGATGTATTGGGCAAATTCCCGCTGCCGGTTGAAGTGATTCCCATGGCACGCTCTTACGTTGCGCGGGAATTGGTAAAGCTAGGTGGTGCGCCGGTTTATCGCGAAGGCGTTGTCACGGATAACGGTAACGTTATTCTCGATGTTTTTAATCTGAGCATTACCGACCCGGTTGCGCTTGAAATCACGATCAACCAAATTACGGGCGTGGTGACTAACGGTTTGTTTGCCGCAAAACCAGCGGACGTTTTATTATTGGGTACTAAAGACGGCGTTAAAACTATCCGAGCACGCAACACCTAAACATTTTATTAGTCGGGTAGCGTTTTGCACCCGACTATTACTCCCGCCAACCTCCCTTCTTTTATTTTTCCTCCCAAACTCGCTAGTCCCCTCTGCGCGTCATCTTAATCAGTATTTTCGTCTTTTAAAAAAATTTGCGATCTGTTGTGCAACGCACAGTTGACGATTGGCACGCCATGACATTCTGACTCAACTTTTGGAAATTGGTCTTCTTCGATGTTCGACATCAACGAATCAGGGAATGGAAGGGTAAACCCTAATCACCAACCCATTCGAGGATGAAGTTATGAAATTAAATATCGCTACTGCTACGCTTTTCTTGGCCGCCATTTTTTCCAGTGCGACTCATGCGTCCGTTATCACCAAGGATTTTACCGATCTTGGCATTCAAAAAACGTCCAGCCTAGTCAGTTGGAATTTAGATGCAACTGGGGGCGCAAATATTCTGGAATTTGAACTGGCAGGTTTCAAAAGTCTCGACGGCTACAAGAATTGCTGCACAGACACTTTCCATTTGTGGATAAACAACACCGAAGTTTTTACCGGTGCCTTCAACATGGGTGGTGGCGGATCGAACAAAATATTGTTTAATCCTCTTGGTGGAACAGCAGTCACCACGACGTTTAATGCTACGGATAAATTGAGCAATTCCAAGCAAGCACCTAAGGCTGGCGGCGTTACTCAAATTTCACTTCCAGTCGATTTGTTAGCCGGTACTAATCAAATTTTCTTCAGTTACACCGGCAGAACACAAAGCGCTGTCGATGAAGGTTGGGGAATCACCAGGGCATCTCTTACCAATGTAGCCGTGCCTGAACCTAGCAATTTAGTGTTATTGCTGGGTGGTTTGTTCGGGATGATGTTATTGCGCCTTCGCAAAGCCTAGCTCATAGCGTCCTTAATTCTGACCTTTTATCCAAATTGTTAGCAGGAGTTAACGTACACTAACGACTTTCCTCATTAACGATTTAGATTATGGATTTTACATTCCCCGCCATAGGCATTATCCATTCTTGTTTTAAGGAGAAATTCGGCATACCTCGCCAGCCAGGACTGGTGCCCTTGGCAAAAGCGCAGCTGGAATTGCTGCCACCTTATAACGACCGCGATGCCCTCCTTGGCCTTGAGTCGTGCAGTCATCTTTGGGTGCAATTTGTATTTCACGCCAATAAACGCGAAGAATGGAAACCCAAAGTAAAGCCGCCGCGTTTGGGTGGTAATAAAACTCTAGGTGTATTTGCGACTCGTTCTCCGACTCGGCCCTCACCTATAGGTTTATCGGTCGTGAAGCTGGATTCAATTGAAAAATCAGATGGGAGAATTTTGCTGCATCTAAGCGGTGTTGACCTACTTGATGGTACACCCGTGTTGGATATCAAACCTTACGTGCCTTACGTGGACCTTATAGCTGAAGCTACTAACTCAATGTTTAGCGCGGCGCCAGGCTGGCTACCGGTAGAGTTTAATGAACAAAGCGCAGTTTTTTGTACCAAGTATCAGCAAAAAAATCAGCTCAATCTAACCAACCTTATCCGACAGATTCTTCAGCAGGACCCGAGACCACAATATCAACAGCCCGAACCTGATCGTATTTACGGTATGAAATTGCTGGATCTGGATGTGCGATGGAACTATCCCGCAAGTTCTGCAACCTATATCCAAGTGGTTGCAATAAATTTTGTCGCTGATTGAATCCCTAAGCCATGACCATGGCTCGTCCGACGGAATATTCTTGTGTAAATTAGGGTTAAATATGAATATCAAAAGCATGCTGCTTATTATGCTAGTAAGTGTTAGGAACGGCCGAATAATGAAAGACGACAACCTATTCGCTTTAATTAATCTATTTAGAAGGCTCCACTGTTTGTGAGTACCCTTGAGAAAACCATACCGATGAAAAACCTTTACCTCGCTTTTGCTCTATTAGTATCCCTTAACACCTTTGCTGCTGAGGATACTAAAAACCATGCAGATGCATGGCAAAATTCCCAAGGTTGGTGGAACGCCACCGATATTCCCGCGTTTGATGACAGCAAAATCACCGAGCAATTGCCTTTGATTAAAGTTAACGGCAATAAGTTTGTAGATGATCAAGGCAAAGTGGTGGTGTTTCGCGGCGTCAATATTTCTGATCCGGACAAGCTGGTAAGGGATCATCATTTCACCCGGGCGCATTTTGAAGTCATCAAAAGTTGGGGCGCTAATGTAGTGCGCATTCCCGTACATCCTTCTACCTGGCAAAAACGAGGTAAAAAAGGTTATTTGCCGCTCTTGGACCAGGCCATTCAATGGTGCAACGAATTGGGGCTTTACGTAATTGTGGATTGGCATTCCATAGGTAACCTAAAATCTGAAATGTTCCAGAATTACAGCTACCAAACCACCAAGCCTGAAACCTTCGATTTCTTTCGCACGGTTGCCGCACGCTACAAACATGTGAAAGCCGTTGCTATGTATGAAATTTTTAACGAACCTACTGTATTCAAAGGCCAGCTGGGTGTGTTGAGTTGGGCCGATTGGAAAGCTATTAATGAAGAAGCTATTACAATCATCCAGGCCCATAACCCCAATGCTATTTCCCTGGTTGCCGGTTTTAACTGGGCTTACGATTTAAAGCCGGTCGCCAATGATCCTATTGAGCGCGACAATGTAGCTTACGTGAGCCACCCCTACCCTATGAAAGTTGAAGCTCCCTTTGAGAAAAATTGGGAGCGTGATTGGGGTTACGTTGCAAAAAAATATCCTGTGATCACGACCGAAATTGGTTACATGTTAGCGACCGAGAAAGGCGCGCATGTTCCTGTTATAGATGATGGTAGTTATGGTCCCAGAATCACCAATTACTTGGGTAGCAAAGGTATAAGTTGGGTGGCCTGGGCGTTTGACCCTGACTGGGCACCGCAATTGATTGAAGATTGGAGCTATACGCCCACAATGCAAGGCAAGCATTTTCGAGACGTTATGCTGAAAGAAAACAAAAAGTAATTTCCCCAGATACCCCGCAAGCTTAAGTAAACGGTTTCATTTGCCGCCAAATTCCTGGTAGCAAATGAAATCTACCCTCCAAGTTGACCCCCAATACGGCAAAAATCACTTAAAACATCATCAAAAATCTATTGTAATCGATTACATTTTGTTGGATTATGTGACACAACGCCAAATAAATTAGATTTAACTCAAAAAGTAACCGGTTACTTACAATAAAAATAATATTTGCTCTACCCAGTCGATCCCAATAATAAAAGCAAAATTGCCTTAACAGATTTCTGAAATTTAGTGTTGTTGCTAGACGAGTAAAGCCTTTTCAGGCTCCAAACTGACCTGTGCGCGTGATTAAACCTATAAAAAATAATGAGGAAGCTCAGCATGATCCAAAAACATCGAAAGAAAACCCTGGCCCTTGCCATCAGCGGCGTGCTTTTAGGCACAGCTGTTTATGCCCAAGAGGCCACACCTGCAACTGAAGGTGACGGAGTTGAAGAAGTTATCGTTAAAGGCATACGCGCGTCCCAGTCGAAAGCGATTGATATCAAGCGCGAAAAAGTCACTATCGTAGACTCCATAGTTGCCGAAGACATAGGCAAGTTACCTGACACCACCATTACAGATTCTCTCCAGCGTGTAACTGGTGTCCAAGTCAAACGTGAAGCCAATGAAGGTACTTCACTTAATATTCGCGGAATGCCGCAAGTGCTAACTACATTGAACGGCGAGCAGTTCCTTAGCCCATGGAATATCACCGATGTAGGCGCTAACTATTCCGATATTCCGGCGAACTTGATTCGTGGTGTGGATGTTTATAAATCCCAATCGGCCTCAACCATTGCCGGTGGAATTTCAGGTGTAGTGGATTTAAAAACCATCAGCCCTTTAAGCATGAAGGATGGTTTTACGGCAACCATGAAACTGGAAGCCTCGCAAGGTAGCAGATCTAAAAATGAAACCGAGTCCGATGGTAGCCAAGGCACCCGTAATCCGGACTCTAATGGTTCGTTTTTCGCAGGCTATAAAAATGACGAACATCAAATTGCGGTGAACCTCAGCGGCTTCAAATCCAAAACTTACAATGCTAATTATTCCAGCTGGGTCAATTCGCAGTTTGCCTTTTTGGACAAGCGAAATGGCACTCCAACCGATCCGCTCGATTTAAATGGCAATGGAGATTTGACCAACGATTGGTATTTAGCGCCTGAAAATTATGGAGTAAAAAGCAGCTTCATTACGCGTGAGCGCGAAGGCGGCGCATTCAGTATCGAAGCGGGTATTACCGATAATCTAACGGTTCGCGGCGACGTATTTTTTACTCGTATGGATCAGTTTGACCGAGGTGTAGAGGCTCGCTTTGGCGGCAGGAATAATGTTTTTTCTTATGATGTGAACGGAGCCAACATCGCCCCTGAGGGTACCTATGGGCCAGATTATCATCAGCCTCGCGGCGTTGACGGCCAGCTAACACCTGATGAGGCTTTATATAACACGTTATTGAATGGCTCCGTATTCAGTGAGGGCAGCGACTTCACTTACGTCGACGAAAACGGTGTAAGCCAGACTCGTCACATACATGCATTGCGTGTTGCCAATGTGCTGGCTCCAGATTTCGGTTCTGTTTCTTCGAATACTATCAACCGTACCGGCGCGCTAAACACCAACTTTCAAGCAGACTATGACAACCAGGATAATCTCAAAATATCCCTGCGTTACGTCTATGCGAAGGCTGAAAAACAAAACCGTGAAGCGCAATTGCAGCAGGGTAGCCCGGCATGGTTGTGGATTGATGAAAATGTGGGTGAGGACGGTGTCACGCGTCTTTATGACGGTAAAGATCCAATCCATCCGTTCCCGCTAACCGTGGACTACACCGGCGACTATCCATCGTTCAGCTATATTGGCGACGTGTCTTCATCCAGTTCACTGGTGAACTACCAGGCGCTGGCTAAAGGAAACGACACCGACGCAAGCTTAAATGTGCTACGTGCTGACGTAAATTATGTATTTGATGGCGACATATTACAGTCTGTAGACGTAGGCTTTCGTCATGGTGTGCGCGATGCCAAGAAAGAAGAATTTGAGTACGTAACCCCCACTGGCCGCTACGCGAATGACCAACGTATTCCAATCACCAAGCGCAACCAGCTCTATTCAGGAAATGAAGTTTGGCAACGCTATCCTGATTTTCGTTATTTTGATTACTCTCGCGAACAAAAAGAGTTACGCGATGCGGGCTTACATCAAAACGATTTCACGGGGAATGATCCAACAATTGTAACCTTCACTGACTTTGGGCCCTTCAAAGGTTTTGAGAGAGGCGTTGCCGCTGTTGGCCCAGAAGCTTGGGATGATCCGCTCGCGTTTATGAATCGTCTCTATGCAACTGATGATGCGAGAGTAAGAACCGTTAACAACCCTGGTCTTTCATATGAGGTTGAGGAAGCGTCTACATCCGCCTATTTCCAAGTGAATTTAGATGATAGTGAGGGAATTTGGGGCAT
>CBHTVU010000197.1:0-7838 GCA_966096785.1 uncultured Gammaproteobacteria bacterium
TGAGCCAGATCACGGTAATGAACACTAAGCTGTGGATGGGGATTCGCCAGTTTCTTACTGAAGGCATCAATCATGTCTGGCAATAGAGCACGCACTTTTTCAATGATAAGTACATGTGGTGCGCCAGGCTCAATAGTCTTATCGAGCACACGGTTTAACATGTTTTCTATAGACCAGGCGAGCTCACCTACATCTGAAGCACCTACCATTCTTCCACTACCTTTCAAGGTGTGGAATGCACGACGGAATTCAGTTAAGGCTTCGCCATCGTCAAAGTTTTTCGCCCAGCGTGGAAAATATTCCGATATAGCTTCAATAACTTCGCCAGCTTCTTCGACAAAAATTTCGATAATTTCATCATCGATATAATTGTCATCGTCTTCATCGGCCACTTCCGCAATGTCAGCACTCTCAGTAGAGGCATCCTCTTCGCGTTCTTGAGATGCCGAGTCAACTTCTTCTTGCAAACTAGCTGCGGTAACAGAAGTATTATCTGCTTGATAGGCTTGGCTTAATATTTCTTCATCATCTTCCTGAGATGCAGCGGCATCTTCTGTTTGGGTTGATGATGCGTTAGAAAGAATAGAGCCCAGCATGTCCGGTGAAACTAAAATGCGTGTTTCAGGGTATGGATAATGATTGCCTATAGACGGCGCTGTGTTTCTCAATAAATTGGTAGCATCTTCACTTACTTCATCGACTGGAAGATGAGCATCATCAACGTCATCCGATTCACTGCTAAGTACTGACTCATAAGCTGCGGCCAAACTCGCTTCATCATCGGCCGCCGCTTGGAAGGTAGTGTGAATATCAGGTTCAGACAAACTTAAACGTGCTGCATTTATATCAGCTGCGTTTGCATCTGCACGATTTACTTTCGCAACAGCGTAGCCCAATGCAGCAACACTTTCTTCAGCAACTGTGAGGAGCAAATCATTTTCTTCTTTGGAACTACCAGCACTTAAGCGCTCCAAATAATATTCAACACTGGTAATAGCATCCGCCAGGGTATCAAGTGATGACCACTGCGGAGTAAATTCTTTAACTAGTAATTGTTCTTCAATATAACGCGCGCAGGCACCTAAAATTCTAGCTGCACGAGGAAGCGGCATTATTTCCAAGCCGCCGCGAATTTCACGCAAGGTATCAGGAACATTTTGTAAATGTACGCGATCCCATTGCGAAGCTATGTATTCAATAATCGCGTCTTTCGCATGCTCCAAACCATTACGGGATTCGCGCAGAACGGATTCTTTTGCGCGCGTCAGCGTAATATCACCTTCACTCTGAGGTGCGTCGTTATTTGTACTTGCATATTGTTGTTGCGCTAAACCATCCAGAGCATCTTCAATTTCAATAACCTTGCTCGCAATTGACATCAATTGTTCGTGCGATAACTGGCTATCCGAATTGGCAACCATTTCAAGCGCAGCGCCCTGTTCTAGCACTTGTTTACGCAAATCACCAAGACCGAGTACCGCCATGGTATCGCCAATGCGCTTAACAACAGGCAAGGCATCACTTAAGGCTACTTGCGCATCTCCACCCGACAGGCACACATCCAACGCGTGTTTAATAATGTCCAGTTCGGCTTTAAGAGCCTCAACAACTGAACGCATGGCTTCAGGATCGGGAGACGACAATATATTGGAGCTATCATCGCCTGATTCTTTACCTTCAATAAGGGCTTCATCCAGGCGATAAGCTTCATAAACGCGCTTCAAATGCGAATCAGGTTTTAATGAAGGCGCATGCTTGCCTGCGCGTGCAACGTAATAAAGTAGATTTTTAATCAGCTCATCGTTGGTATAAGAGTTAAGTGCTTTTGTACCGTGCACAGCGAGAACTTTTATTTCTTTATCGAGCTGACGTAATAAATTTTTAATCGCAACGCTCATTTCCAACGCATCGATTTCCAATGCCTCGGCCAAGGCCAAACAAATATCCCACAATGCGTGGCGAGCGGTGCCTTGTGTTAGCTTATGGAGGCGATTAAATGCTTTCTGCAAATAGCCAAGATTTTCGTCGCTGTTGACTGAGCGAATATATCCTGCCGCAGCGTATTGATACATTTGGCGCAACTTGAGCGCCATGGATTGAAACTGAACATTATCGTGCGCTGCATGTGACCGAATACCGGTAACTTTTTTGGCAGGGGCCAAATTGGGAACAAATAATTTTGTGTCTGTCAGTAAACTTTCGCCGCGCACTGCACGCAAATCATTGAGTAATGGCAATACAACCAGCGGATTATCTTTACGAGTTGTTTTTACCTGATCCAGATAAACTGGGAATTGTAAAATCGCGCGCATTAAAACTTCTTGCGCTTCGGAAGTATTGGCAGTTGCACCTTGAATCATTGCCTGGGTTAATTTTTCCATTTCTTCGGCAAGCATGGCTGCACCGAAGAACTCCACCATTTGTAAACTGCCGTGAACCTGATGAATATGAGTCAAACAAAAGCGTATGCGTACAGTATCTTTTGGATTTTCAACATAGGCTTCAAGTGCTTGACGCGCTTCTTTTAAAGTTTCGCCGATTTCATGAATCAGCCAATCCAGCGCGGCAAAGTTGCGATTATCTGCCATGTGGTGCATTCCCCTTTGTTATTCTCTCACCACACGTTTTTTCGTATGGCATGTGCATGTTATGCATGTACATAAACTTGTACTTCATCGGCCTGAACGCGTTGCATGTGCGGATGCTCCCAATCGGTCACTTCTCCTAAACCTGTTACCAAAATACCACCAGGTTTCAAGTGATCTGAAAGTGCATTTAAAATGTCACGACGTAACCAGCGACGGAAATACACCAATATATTTTGACAAAAGATCACATCGACTTTTACACCGGGCAGGTTGTTGTGGTTGATAATATTTGCCTGGGTAAAACAAACGCGCTCACGCAAACGGCTGACAATTTCATAATTGCCATCCGTCATCTGTTTGGTATAACGCTTAAATTCTTCAGCCTTACCTGCTTCTATTTTGCGTTTTGCGTAGCGACCTTTGCGAGCAACGGTCAACGCGGAAACACTTAAATCAAATGCAGTGATGCCGTAATAGGGATTGAGTGCAGCCAATTCAAAACAATCGTTAATCACCATCGCCAGGGAATAAGCTTCCTCCCCCGTTGCACAGCCAACACTCCATACATCAAAACTTTGTGCGAGTGATTGATTGTTGATTTTGTTTTGCAGATAACGTCGCACGTATTCCAGTGATGGGCGGTGACGAAAAAAACTGGTTTCCTTTACAGCGATGCGATCAACAACGACCGTCCACTCCAACATACCAGCGGCACCATCAGTAACTCGCTGATAGTACTGATCGTAATCGTCATAATCCAATTCGCGCATGCGTGAGGATAATTGCGATTCCAACAAAGCTTTGTGCTGCGGAACCAATTGCATTCCCGTTCGCTCTTCGAGCAACTTGCACCACTGTGCGAATTGCTCGAGCGAAAGTGACGGTAACGTGCGTAATGACCAACCCATAACAAATACCTAATCAACGCCCACTCAACTGACCTATAACGACTGGCAAGCGCTAATACTGATTAAGCTTTTGCTTGACGCGGATATATATCATCATCCAGCAAGCTGGTATCCAGATCTAAATCCATATCCGATGCCAGATTGTGACCTGGAGTTTGTTTTGGCGCTAGTTTGTGACCATGGGCATCGCCCACCACATCTTCTTCTGGCAATTTGAAGCCCGCTACAGATTCACGCAAATCGAGCGCCATCTCAGCGAGGTTACCAATCGATTGTGCGGTAGCTGAAGTACCCGCAGAGGTTTGCGTTGTAATCTCTTGAATAACGTTCATCGTGTTGGAAATGTGACCCGCAGATGATGCTTGCTGACGTGCAGCGTTCGAAATGTTCTGGATCAATTCCGCCAAGCTGCTTGATACGTTTTCAATTTCTTCCAGTGCCACACCCGCATCCTGTGCGAGGCGTGCACCGCGAACCACTTCAGAGGTAGTTTGTTCCATCGAAATTACGGCTTCGTTGGTATCGTTCTGAATGGTTTTTACCAGCGCTTCGATCTGCTTGGTTGCTGCTGCGGAACGTTCCGCTAGGCGTTGGACCTCGTCCGCTACCACCGCGAACCCGCGGCCTGCGTCACCGGCCATCGATGCTTGAATTGCCGCATTAAGTGCGAGGATGTTCGTTTGGTCGGCAATGTCGTTAATCAAACTTACGATATCACCGATCTCTTGTGACGATTCACCGAGACGCTTAATACGCTTAGACGTATCTTGAATCTGTTCACGGATGGTATCCATCCCGTGGATAGTGTTTTGTACCACTTTAGCGCCGTTGCCCGCGATCGATACCGCACGTTCCGCTACCGCTGCTGATTCGGCGGCGTTTGCAGATACCTGGTCAATGGTGACGGCCATTTCATTTACGGCCGCAGAAGCACCGGCGATTTCTTGGGCTTGATGTTCAGAAGCTTCTGCGAGATGCAATGCAGTTTGCTGTGTTTCTTGCGCAGCGGCCGATACGTTTACGGCCGTTTCGTTGATTCGCGCTACCAGAATACGCAGCTGGTCGATGGTGAAGTTGATAGAGTCAGCGATCGCACCGGTGAAGTCCTCGGTTACGGTTGCCGTTGTTGTAAGGTCACCGTCTGCGAGGTCTGCCAGTTCGTCGAGGAGACGCAAAATCGCGGTTTGGTTACGCTCGTTAGTTTCAGCGGTATGTACCAAACGCTTCCGGGTACCACCCAAAATATTGAAACCTATCACCGCCAAACAAATCAGGAATACAACTGCAGCACCGAGAGATACTTTGCTATTGATGGGGCGTGAACCTGAAAGACCTACGATATGGTCTGTGATATCAGCGAGCGCTTGCAGGAGTTGTGGAGATTCATTGAGCAGGGCGTCTGAAGCCTGGCGCGCGCGAAACAAAGTTGAGGAACCTTCGAACATTTCCTGAACAGACTTGTTTACACCGTCATAGAGTCTTGTAATTTTGTCCAAACTGGTGCGGGCACTGGCATCAGACACTCGGGAGATATGCATCATGCTATCACCTTCTTTCATACCGCGAAGCATGCGCCCGTAGACGTTGGCATCAGTATTAAATTGGTCTGCAGCGGCTGCCGCATCAGTGTCACCGCGCAACATCTTATCTACGTTACGACCGATACGCTCAGCACGCCATGATTGCAATTGCGCCTCTGAAATTTGATCGGCAGGAGCTTTGGAATCGAGCAGGATTTCTACGATGTTGGTGTGTTCCGCCTGCAAACTTGGCAAGTTAGCGTTCAGGTCTTTACCCACACCATTCAGGGTTACGATCAAGTCTTTGTTTTTCACAATGTCTTGCGCGTTATTTTTAGCACGGGCCCAAATAGTCGCGTACGCCGAAAACTGGGTTTGCAACTGTTTGGCGGTAGTCGGGTCGGCCGCACGCAATTGGTTCCAGGAGGTTTCCATCCTGGTTACTACGTTCGACAATTCACCGAAGGCTTTTTCACTGCCAGAGGTAGCATCGCGAGACAAAGCGGTGAGTCGATAAGCTTGTGCACGCAATTCCGCAACCTGTTGCAGGTTGTTCTGGTCTTTCACACCATCGTTGTACACTATATAGCCCGTAACAAAGAACGCTATCAGCGAGATCGCACCCAAAATCACAGCGAAGAAAATGCCGGGATTTGTTTTGTACGCACTCACCAAACTTTTTGAATCTGCTTTCATCTAGATGCTCCTAACAAACTCTACATTTTAATTTTTATCAAGCGGGTGAAACCCATTGCTCACTTCACCCGATATTCGTCCAGCCTTAACTTTTGGCTGCATTGATAAAACGTGGGTCTTCCGCCAATAACGCTGGCCTGAATAGCGACCACTGCTGTTGACCCGAGGGATAGCTCCCGGTCACAAACGGTAATATGTTTTCTGCCACAGCTCCGGCTTGCTCGCTGTATTCATCCATAGGGAAATGTTGCATGCCGAAAACCTGGTCAACCATTAGCCCGGAATAAAGGGTTTCGGTTTCCAAAATCAAAACGCGACGCTGCTTGCGCCCACCAACGAGGCGATCACCAAAATAAGCAGCGAGATCAAAAAGCGGCAGGAGTCGGCCACGCACATTAGCGACCCCCTTAACCCAAGGCTGCACTCCGGGCAGGTGAGTGTAATTAGGAACCTCTAACATTTCAGAGACTTCACCAATTGGCGCCACAAAATAACTGCCCATCAACGAAAAACCTATTCCACTCCACATGGGGCGGATATTAGTTTGCGCTGGCAAACCACGCGCCGTTGAGCGACTGCGCTGTGCTAAATCAATTAGCGCCTCAAAGGCCGCTTGGGGTTCAGACATAAAAGTAATCCATCTCTTCCGACATCCACTCGCCGCCTTATGGCGTGGTGGTACGGAACATAATTATTGTAGGCAAAAGTTTGAACTTGCGCACAAAAAAACTTAGCGCATCACCTCTGCCATAGCTGACATGAGCACATCAGGTGTAATTGGCTTTGCCAAATATGCCTTAGCTCCTTGACGCATACCCCATACACGATCAGTCTGCTGATCTTTAGTTGTCACTATGATTACTGGAATATCAGCAGTTTCGGGAAGCTTGGATAATTGACGAGTCGCCTGGAAGCCATTCAGGCCTGGCATTACCACGTCCATTAACACTAAATCGGGGCGCTCCTTAACGGCGAGTGCTACACCCGCCTCACCATTTTCAGCGGTTAACACCACATGACCGTTTTTTTCAAGCATGGTGGTTAATTTGTAAGTTTCGGTTGGAGAGTCATCAATAATCAGTACGCGAGCCATAGCTGCTCCAAATAGATCGTAAATGTTGAGGGGGCAGTCCTTTAACGTAATTCAGCCTTGTCAAATCAAGTGTTCGCCACCTAAGAAGCTTTTACATGCTTCACATGCGTTTCAATAGCATCCAAAAGTTCGCTTTTGCTAAAGGGCTTGGTCAGGTATTGGTCAGAGCCAACAATACGGCCCTTGGCCTTATCGAAGAGACCATCTTTGCTCGATAGCATGATCACGGGGGTGGATTTAAATTCACTATTGTTTTTAATGAGCGCGCAGGTTTGGTAACCGTCGAGGCGGGGCATCATGATGTCAACAAAAATAATGTCGGGACGGCTGTCAGCAATTTTTGCCAAAGCATCAAAACCATCGGTGGCGGTAATCACCATACATCCGGCTTTTTTCAACAAAGTTTCTGCTGTTCGGCGAATGGTCTTGCTGTCGTCAATAACCATTACTTTCAAGCTCTCTAAACTTACGTCCATACTCTCTAACCTTTCTATGTTGTGCGCTATTTATACGATGTTACACGACTATGCGCCGGAACCGGTTGATGCGCCATCTGACTAATTTTATTCACTATTTTCCACTAGAAATTTCACGCTGCTAATCTATATAACCGTCAAGTAACCGTCAGCATGCGCGATTAAACTTTTAACACAGTTTTTAACCTTTAGCCATAACTACTTGAAACTATGGGCAATTGGTTCTCAATTTTACTTTCTTAGCACATCTGATTCTGAGGGATTGATGCATCTCATTCTGTGTAGAAGTGTGCACAACACCCTTGCTTTAAATGTTCTTAAGACTTAACTTTAGGCCGCATTTCCAACAACCGCAATATTCGTGAGTGAGATAATTTAATGACGCTAACTGTCGGCGTAGTCATGGACCCCATCAGTACGATTAAATTCTACAAAGACACCACCTTGGCGCTTCTATTTGCAGCCCAAGCTCGCGGTTGGTCTTTATATTACATGGAGCAGAGCGATCTCTATTTGCAACAAGGCGAAGCGCGCGCGTCCATGCGCAATCTAAGCGT
>CBHTVU010000198.1:0-7750 GCA_966096785.1 uncultured Gammaproteobacteria bacterium
AACATAGAAATATCTTTACCTAAAAATACCTCTACCGAATAAATTTCACTAACAACCTCTGCAGCAAAGCAGTTCTCAAAGGTTGTTAGTGACGATTAAATTTCGACTCCCCAGATTGCGCAAGTCGCTCTAAAGCATCTAAAACTCGGGAACTCGCCGTTTCCATACGCCTTACCGCAGCAATAGCTGCCTCGGAGTTACCGCGATTATTGGCTTCAAGTGCGGATACAATTTCGCGCTGCAGTGCATTTTGTGTTTCGTCCAAATCTTTGTATCCACTTAAGAGTGAATTTGAGCGTGAACTGTTTGAAAAGTCATTTGCATTTTCGTTAGACAACCCAAATAGCACTCGATAGACGCGAAATTTTGTCAATACGTGATCAACTTTCGCAACCTCACATAGGCTACGCAGTGATGCTGCGGACGTAGTTTTCTCAGAAACTTTTGCAATATCCAAAATATGGCTGATGGTTTTTGCAGCCTCAGCGCCATCACTACTGAATGAATCAGCTTGCTGGGCAAATGAAACAATTTGTTCACGGCTGGCAGCACTATCTTCTCGCATTTGGCTTACCAGTGCAGAAATTTCGCCAGTTGCTTGTGCAGTACGCTGCGCCAGGCTACGTACTTCGTCCGCTACTACCGCAAAGCCGCGACCTTGCTCGCCAGCACGCGCAGCTTCGATTGCAGCATTAAGCGCAAGCAAGTTGGTTTGGTCAGCTACACCTTTAATTAAATTCACTATTCCGCTAATTTGTTGTGCGCGGCTATCTAATTCGCCCACGCGGGTCGCGGACACTTGCGAATCATTGGCAAGTTTCCCCAAATGGCCTGAAATTAAACTCACCGCCGTGCTACAGCTTGCAGATGTAGTCTGCATATCCGCTGCACGTTCTTTTTCATCACGCATATTAGCGGCAAAACCACCCAGGCTAGACTGTATCGCACTCATAGATTCAGTCATGCCTTGCAACTGCACTAATAAATCTTTAACGCGCAATAACTCAGTTTTGTCGCCTTTAATGTTACTGCGCAGCTTGTCCAGTTCCTGATTCGCGTTCGCCAATTCAGAATCACGCGTGTTGAGTGCGCGGCGAAGCGTTGAAATCTCTTCTTGCGCAACTATAAGTTCTTGTTTATTAAAGCCAAGCATGATGAATCCTTGAACGTCTAGGTTTATAAAGGTGCCGCGCATTTAGCGCAGGTTTAATTTTAAGCCTAGTCGATATATTGGCCGGTATTGCAATTTTTTTATCCATTTTATGCAAGTTGCAATAACAAGATTGCGCTAGATTTTAAGGGAAAATTGGCAGGTCAGAAATGCAAAAGGCCAACCGAAAGACTGGCCTTTTGCATTTTTAGACTAGATTAATCTTGCAGAAAGACTTTTGAACTGGTGGGTTTTGCAAATACATGGGCGCCAATCGTCAGGTCCAATTTGCGTTCCTGTGAGCGAGGTAATTCAACGTGGATAAGATCATTACTCAAATCGTTTTTGAGCTCCACCCGCAAGACTGCACCGGCAGTGCTTACATGCGCAATTCGGGCTGGAATCGCATCCTGATGGTGGTCCTGGGTCAATTCAATGTCATGAGGTCTCACGTAAGCTATAGCTGTTTTGTTACTCACACCATTAAATTCTGGCGCCGGTAATTTGTAATCACCAATGTGCGCCCAACCTTGATCTACACGACCGTGAAATAAATTAACCTGGCCAATAAAATCATAAACAAACGGGCTTGCAGGATTGTTGTAAATATCATCCGGAGCGCCAATCTGCTCTATCTTGCCTTTATTTAAAACTACAATACGATCGGCAACTTCCATTGCCTCTTCTTGATCGTGGGTTACAAAAATCGAAGTGATATGTAATTCATCATGAAGACGACGCAACCAGCGACGCAAATCTTTTCGCACTTTTGCATCAAGCGCACCGAAAGGTTCATCGAGCAGCAGTACTTTTGGCTCAACAGCAAGTGCACGCGCGAGTGCAATACGTTGACGCTGTCCACCCGACAATTGATGCGGATAGCGATCTGCCAGCCAATCAAGTTGGACGAGTTCTAATAATTCGTGCACGCGCTTTTTAATAATTTCTTTGCTGGGGCGAGTTTCTTTCGGGCGAACACTTAAACCGAAGGCAACATTATCAAACACCGTCATGTGGCGAAATAATGCGTAATGTTGAAACACAAACCCTACATTACGTTCACGCACATGAACATCGGTGGTTTCTTCACCGTGGAAAAATACGCTGCCATTATCTGGATTTTCCAATCCCGCGATAATACGCAAGAGCGTGGTTTTACCACAGCCTGAGGGCCCGAGTAAGGCAACTAATTCGCCTGTAGGAAAATCTAGAGAAACATTGTTCAGCGCCGTGAAGTTACCAAAGGTTTTATGTAAGTTACGAACTTCAATACTCATAATTTTATCACTCAGTAAATGCTATTTATTGCGCTTGTGCGGTGCGAACAGCAAGTTCGTGATCGCGTGCGGCTTGCCATTCCAATGCACTTTTCAAGACCAGTGTCACCAACGCAAGAAGTGCAAGCAATGATGCAACAGCAAAGGCGGCGGCAAATTGGTATTCGTTGTATAAAATTTCTATATGCAACGGCATAGTGTTAGTTTGACCGCGAATTTTTCCGCTTACCACACTCACCGCACCGAACTCACCCATGGCGCGCGCATTACATAAAATAATTCCGTACAACAAACCCCACTTGATTGACGGCAGGGTCACGCGAAAAAACATTTTCCATCCGCTTGCGCCAAGCGTAATGGCAGCTTCTTCTTGCTCTTTACCTTGCTCCTGCATAAGCGGAATTAATTCGCGCGCAATAAAAGGAAAGGTAATGAATACAGTTGCCAATACAATACCCGGCACCGCAAACATGATTCGCACGTTGTGATCCATTAACCAATGACCAAATAATCCTTGGGCGCCGAATAGCAACATATAAATCAAACCGGCAATGACAGGTGACACAGCAAAAGGAACATCAATTAAGGTGATCGCAAGTTGCTTTCCCCGGAATTGAAATTTTGCGATTGCCCAACTGGCAGCTAATCCAAAAATGACATTCAAAGGTACCGCTATAGCCGCCGCCGTTAGTGTTAATTTAATGGCATGAGCTGCAGCAGGTTCAGTGATAGCAGCGAAGTAAACGCCAGCGCCTTTGCTAAAAGCTTCAACAAAAACGACTACTAAGGGCATTATTAAAAATAAGGCTAAAAAAATCAGCGCGATGATAATTAAGCTGTAACGAATCCACCGCGCTTCCGTAGTCGCACCTTGAACTCGTTTGGCATTACTACCGTGCAAATTTGAAATTACACCGGCCATATCAACCTCCTGTTCTCTTATGGCTCCAGTGCTGGAGCAAATTAATTAAAAGTAACAAAACAAACGAAAACAATAACATCACGCTGCCCAATGCTGCGGCGCCCGCATAATCAAATTGTTCTAATTTAGTCATTATCAGGAGCGGAGTGATCTCGGTTTTATAAGGCATGTTACCGCTGATAAACACAACGGACCCGTATTCACCAATGGCGCGCGCGAATGACAATGCAAATCCAGTCAGGAGTGATGGTAGTAATGCAGGAAAAATAATATGAGCAAATGTTTGCCAGCGATTTGCACCCAAACTTGCCGCCGCTTCTTCTACTTCCGCTTCAAGATCGGCAAGTACTGGCTGTACCGTTCGCACCACAAATGGCAATCCAATAAATGTTAATGCGATGGTGACACCAATCCAGGTGTAGGCAATTTTAATATCCAGTAATGCAAACCATTGTCCTACCCAACCATTGGGAGCATAGATAGCGGTGAGTGCAATACCCGCGACAGCAGTAGGCAATGCGAATGGTAAGTCCACTACCGCATCGACAATACGTTTGCCTGGAAACGAATAACGAACCAAAACCCACGCAACAATTAATCCAAATATCAAATTTATTATTGCAGCAATAAGAGATGTGCCAAACGTAAGGCGATAACTGGCGAGGGCGCGACGGTTGGTAACGACATCCCACAATTGATCAAGCGGTAATTCAAAGCTTTTTACCACTAAAGCAGCAAGTGGAATAAATACTAAAAGGCTCGCATATAAAGTTGCAAATCCTAAAGACAATCCAAAACCAGGAAGAACAGATTTTTGTAGCCAGCGCTTTTTTTTAGGAAACACATTAAGTGGTAGCGATTCAGTCAAGGTTGAAACACTCATTCAAAAAATCTCGTCAGTACCTGTGGTCAGGTAACTTGGATAAATACGCGAGTTACACAGAAATGCTTGCAGCTGTACAACTGCAAGCTAATGTTACGCTGGCGCTCGTGCTAATTTTGCTCGCTAACTTTTTATCGGCAATTATTGGTAGATCTTGTCAAAAATCCCACCATCACCAAAGTGTTCTGGCTGTGCCTTTTTCCAACCACCGAAATTCTCAATGGTCACCAGTTCAATATTCGGGAAGATTTTAGCATTTGCAGCCAAAATATCTTTGTCACGAGGACGGTAGAAGTTTTTGGCAATAATAGTTTGACCTTCTTTGGTGTAGAGGTATTTCAAATATTCTTCTGCGACCGCGCGAGTGCCATGTGCGTCAGCATATTTATCAACAACTGTGATAGATGCTTCTGCCAATATAGATAAAGACGGAACTACGATTTCAACTTTATCCGGACCTAATTCATTCACCGCCAGATAAGCTTCATTTTCCCAAGTTAACAATACATCACCAATTTGACGTTGCACGAACGTTGTTGTAGCGCCACGTGCACCTGAATCCAGAACCGGCACATTCTTATAAAGCTTTTTAACAAAATCTTGCGCAGCTTCATCAGAACCTAATTTCTTTTTAGCAAAAGCCCATGCGGCTAAATAGTTCCAGCGCGCACCACCCGATGTTTTTGGATTAGGAGTGATAACTTCTACATTTTTCTTAATTAAGTCATCCCAATCTTTAATTTTCTTTGGGTTGCCTTTACGTACTAAAAAAACAATTGTAGATGTGTAAGGCGCACTGCTGTCTGGTAAACGAGTCTGCCAATTCTCTGGAATTAATTTTCCGAATTTGTATAAAGGGTCAATGTCACCGGCAAGTGCAAAGGTAACAACGTCTGCTTGCAAGCCATCGATTACCGCTCGCGATTGTGCACCTGAACCACCGTGCGATTGTTCAACACTCACTTTGTCACCAGTTTTTGCTAACCAATATTTTGCAAAAGATGTATTGAATTCGCGATAAAGTTCACGAGTCGGGTCGTAAGATACGTTTAAAAGTTTTACATCTTTCGCAAAGCTCGCTGATGACAGCAACACAGCCCCTGCAATAAGCGCTATTTTTTTGAATGCTTTCATGGTTATGTCCTGACATGAAGGTATATGAGAAATCGACGTTGATCCAAGTCGCAGGCAGTGCAATTAATTAGCACCGCCTGCGATTTTTTAAAATTTAAAATCCAAACCTATTGCAAAAGTTTTGTCCACACTCGCCACAGTATTGATAGCAACATCACCTTTGGTTTTAAGTTGTGCGTAATAAGTGAAAAGACGTGCCGCATCACTCAGGTTGTAATCCAAACCTACTGCTACTGCGTCGGTTTTAACATCAGCGTATGCAGCACTGGGTGTGCTCGTTGAACGCCCTACCTGAAATTTCGCAATCCAGGGGCCGGAAATTTTCCATTGACCATTCAAAATTGCTGCGTCTTGTTCTTTATAAGCAGTGCCTGATGCGCCATCCCATTCAGCCAATGGGTTCAAACCATTTTGTGCACCCAAGGTGGTACCAGTGCTACCAACGAATGTAGAAGTCAGGCCACCAATAGTGTCGTAATCTTCATGACGTTCTGCTTTTTGAAAAATACCGCCAAGTTTTACTGCACCTAAAGTAATTTCACCGGCAACACGCAAAGTATCCGCAGTAGCCACATTACTTTCATAAGCTGCGCCCACATACCATTTTGCTTTTCCGTATACGACAGACACAGATTTTCCTGAACCAAAACCATTATCGTCTTGTGGATTGGTAGCATTCACTGGCACACCGGTTTCTTCCGCTTGAATTGCAGCTACATTAATTTCTAATCCGCCCAGTAAAATTGGTGAGGTATATTGGATAACATTGTCAACGCGATTTTCACCGGCAATGTAAGTACCAATATCCGCCAAGGGATAATCATTAAAACGATCAAGGTCAGTGCGCAATACGCTAGTGGTTTGCAAGGTTTTTACAGGTGTATCATTTTTACCAACTAATACCTGACCCCACTCACCGCGAACACCACCAAACACATTACGTTGAGTTAATTCGCGGCCATTACTATTAGTGCCGTTGTCGACATCAATGCCATATTCAACACGATAAAAAACCGTTAAATCATTTGCTGCACCAAAATCACCTTGAATACCAATACGCGAACCCGTGCTATCGATTGCGGTTGAGTCAAGCTCGGTTGTCACTCCATTAGCACCTGAATTTCGATAAGTCACAGGGGTGGTAGCCGGGGTGACAGCAGCGAAATTATTTTTTTCAAGATCATAAGAATTTGCAGTTAAAAAAACTTTTCCGTATAGCGTCGGAAAACCTGCAGACGCCGTTGCAGATATGAACGCGCCTATTGCCAGTGGCAAAAATTTTAACGTAGTTTTTACTGACCGGTTGGCCGATCCATTTTTTTGAAATGACATACTAATCTCCAAAGTGGGCGTAGGACTTCCAGTTGTCTGGTCAGTAATTTTTTGTTTTAAAAAAACCTGTTACAACATTTTTATCAGGCTTGGATTACGACGGGTTATTTAAGATTTTCGCTTTTTCCCCAGCGTTTTTTTTCGCGTTTCTCCAACTGAACAACCTGACCATTGTGAATTTGAATTTCCAAAGAGCCGTATTGGATATGCGCAAGCTGGCGCTTAATCTCTGCGAGCACATCATCTTCAATGCTGAAATGTTCTTTATGAATATTTGCCATGATTCAGTTCCAGACAATTTGTTTAGCGTTAGTGATGATGGCTATGCCAGTTGGCTAGCGACGGAGGCCATAGTAATGAGAGATATTTGAAACTAAAAATACCGTTTCTCTATTAGCTTATAACTTTCATAATTTAGGTGCCGAAGGAGGAACAGCAGAGTGATAAAGGAATAAGCTCATAAAAAACGATTATTTTTCACCCGCCAGAAATGCCACTAAGCTGACTTCAACATTTTATGGAGTCATCAACATGCCCTCTGCCACGAATATTTATTCATCTCAAAAGACTGCTACAACCTCTGACAGCCAAGGTGGCGGCCGCTTTTATTTGCCAAAAGCTGTCGAAAATTTACCCGTTGTCATAGTGCCGGGCCTGCGCAATAGCGATGAACAGCATTGGCAAAGCCTGTGGCAGGCGCGTTTGCCTGGCAGCCAACGTATTAGTGTTGAAGATTGGGATACTCCGAATCTAGCGGCGTGGCGTGCGGGAATCATTGAAGTTTTGGAAAATCTACATTCACCTGCGGTCTTAATAGCCCATAGCTTCGGAACTCTCGCCAGCGCCTATATAGCAGCGGAGTTCCCGGACAAAATTGCTGCCTTGTTTCTGGTTGCACCTGCTGATCCTGATAAATTTGGCATTGCAGATCAATTGCCCCAGGACTTTTTGCCCGTAAGCACCAAGGTTATTGCAAGCAGCGATGACCCCTGGATGACTGAACAAAAAGCAGCCTACTGGTCGTTGTTGTGGGGTGCGGATTATTTGCGCAT
>CBHTVU010000199.1:0-7671 GCA_966096785.1 uncultured Gammaproteobacteria bacterium
GTTACACATAGTAACACAATTTGTTTTTTTGACTAGCTGTTTTTATCGAATATTTCGGCATAAGAGAAAATATATCAGTAATATCAACAAATTGTGGTTTGTGTCTCGTTTCATGTGCGAACTTATTTTTGTGAAATTAGGTAACACTTTTGTGATCGAAAAAATGGTTGGTTCTACAAAAACTCGGGTTTTTGCCGGGTTTCTCTACCGTACGAGACGGCTTTTTGGTGTATTCTGCGACCTAAATTTGGCCCTTCCGCTAACCAAAGATTTACGCCATGGATTCTCAAGCTTCTCTATCTCTAACATCCGGCCCACTTGTACTGGTCGACGGTTCTTCCTATTTATATCGTGCATATCACGCTTTACCTCCGCTCACTAATTCAAAGGGGCAACCTACAGGTGCGGTAAAAGGCGTTATTAATATGTTGCGCCGGCTAATCAAGGATTACCCACATAGTCAAATAGCAGTGATCTTTGATGCAAAAGGCAAAACATTTCGCGATGACATGTTTGCTGAGTACAAGGCAAATCGCCCGCCTATGCCTGATGATTTGAGACCTCAGGTGCAGCCAATTTTGGATATTGTTGAGGCAATGGGGTTGCCTTTATTGGTGGTGGAAGGTGTTGAGGCCGACGATGTAATTGGCACTCTTGCGCGGCAAGCAACAGAACAAAAAAAAGATGTGGTGATTTCTACCGGTGATAAAGATATGGCGCAGTTGGTTAACGAGCACGTTACGCTTGTTAACACCATGACAGAAACCGTTTTGGATATACCTGGCGTCACTGAAAAATATGGTTTTGGTCCAGAACTTATGATTGATTACCTTGCACTTATGGGTGACAAGGTCGACAACATTCCCGGTGTGCCAGGTGTCGGTGAAAAAACCGCGCAGGGATTAATACAAGGCATTGGTGGTCTCGACGCGATTTATGCAGATTTAGAAAAAGTTCGCACGCTGTCATTTCGTGGCGCAAAAAATATGCCCGAAAAACTAACTGAACATCGCGAAATGGCTTATCTGTCCTATCGACTTGCCACAATTAAAACAGATGTGGCTTTAGCAATTGGCCCTGAATCTATTCAAATTGCAAAACCAGAAAATTTAAAATTACGTGCATTGTTTGAAGAGTTGGAATTTAAAAATTGGGCTAAGGAAGTGGCGGATTTTTCCAGCGAGTCAATTGCGCTCGATTCGATTGCAGCAAATGCGACATTTGAGTTTGAATCTGAATCGGAAGAATCTGTAGCCGAATTTATCGCTGTGCCAGCACCAGCTGAAGTTCAATACGATATTATTACCGACAAAAATCTATTCTCTGAATGGCTATCGCGTTTACAAGGTTCGAGCGAATTTTCATTCGACACTGAAACTACCAGCCTCAATATTATGGATGCAAAAATTGTCGGTGTAAGTTTTGCAATTGAAGCAGGAAAAGCAGCTTACATTCCTTGCGGTCACGATTATATGGGCGCTCCAGAACAGCTTCCAATCGAGTGGGTGTTGCAGGAATTAAAATCCCTGTTAGAAGATCCGCAAAAAATAAAAATTGGCCAGAATTTAAAATATGATCGCAGCGTGTTACTCAATTACGGTGTTGAGCTTCGCGGAATTAAATACGACACCATGCTTGAATCATACATATGGAATTCAATTGGCAGCCGCCACAATATGGATGCTCTTGCGCAAAATTATTTAGATTACAAAACTGTCACTTTCGAAGAATTAGCGGGCAAAGGTGTAAAACAGTTAGCGTTTAATCAACTTAAAATTGAAGACGCAGGACATTACGCAGCGGAAGATGCAGATATTACTTTGCGGTTGCATGAATTTTTTTGGCCGCAATTAAAAAATATCCCTTCGCTTACTTCTGTATTTGAAACTATTGAAATGCCTCTGGTTCCTGTGCTTTCACATATCGAATGTAATGGTGCATTAGTAGATGCCAATTTGCTGGGCAAACACAGTATTGAATTAGGTGATCGCTTAACTCAGTTAGAACGCAAGGCTTATGAAATTGCAGGACAAGAATTTAATTTAAGCTCACCCAAGCAATTGGGTGTCATTTTGTTTGAACAACAAAAGCTTCCCGTCATAAAAAAAACACCGACTGGAACTCCGTCGACTGCGGAAGAAGTTTTGCAAGAACTAGCCTTGGATTATCCGTTACCAAAAGTGCTGATGGAGTATCGCGGACTGGCAAAATTAAAATCTACCTACACTGATAAATTACCGCTGGAAATTAACAAACGTACGGGTCGCATTCATACCAGCTATCATCAAGCTGTTGCCGCCACCGGGCGATTGTCATCGCAAGATCCCAACTTGCAAAATATTCCAATAAAAACGGAAGAGGGGCGTCGTATTCGGCAGGCGTTTATTGCGCCTCAAGGTTACAAATTAATCGCAGCAGACTATTCGCAAATTGAGTTGCGTATTATGGCTCACTTGTCGAATGACACGGGTTTGCTGACCGCTTTTGATTCCGGTTTAGATGTGCATCGTGCTACCGCCGCTGAAGTTTTTGGAGTGGCTTTGGATTCAGTAACCTCCGAAATGCGCCGCAGTGCCAAAGCGATTAATTTTGGTTTGATTTACGGTATGTCCGCCTTTGGCCTTGCAAAGCAATTGCGCATTGGTCGCAATGATGCGCAGCAATATATCGATCGCTATTTTGAGCGCTACCCGGGTGTTCAAAGATATATGAATGAAACCCGCGCCGTGGCCCATGAGCAGGGCTTTGTTGAAACTATTTTTGGCCGTCGTTTATATTTGCCGGACATAAACGCTAAAAATAAAAATCTGCAAATGGCTGCGGAACGCACAGCCATTAATGCACCCATGCAAGGTACTGCGGCAGATATCATTAAGCTTGCCATGATCAGCGTGGACAACTGGTTAATAGAGTCAGGTCTGAATGCGAAGCTCATAATGCAGGTACATGATGAACTGGTACTTGAGGTTGCTGATGCAGACGTTGAACAAACGCGAACCGAAGTGATCGCACGCATGGCCTCAGCAGCCCAGCTGAGGGTGCCTTTATTAGTAGAGGCGGGAGTAGGGGGTAATTGGGATGAAGCACACTAATCTAGTCAATTAGCAAAACTGCATAAGTCTAAGCTATTGTTTTTAATAAACTTTTACAATTGTGCAAAAATTTCGCAAATTTATTTATGAATTTCGTGAACTTATTTATTGAGGCTTAGTCTCAGTTATGTGTGTTTTACTTTCATGAGCTAACTCCTCCT
Organism: uncultured Gammaproteobacteria bacterium; assembly: GCA_966096785.1. Classification (GTDB taxonomy): domain Bacteria; phylum Pseudomonadota; class Gammaproteobacteria; order Pseudomonadales; family Cellvibrionaceae; genus Cellvibrio. Next base: position 3,254 of record CBHTVU010000199.1, read on the forward strand.
CTAATGGCAATTTGCCAGCTAAGCGTGAGAACTATGCAAAGCTACCCCGACTCTTAGTCGGGGTTTTTTTTTGCCTGGAAGTTGCCGAGCATGCCATCGCCAAGACTGTTCTTATAAATTTCCTCAGGATGCTACCTTTTGCCTTCAGTCAGGAATGGCAGAATATTTTAGGGCGAAGATCCTACATTAATGATTTGCGAAAAATGCGCGTAGGACTTCCAATGGATAAATTCTGACCCTGTATCGCTAAGAAGTTACTTATGTGGGATTTCAAAAACTCGAATATGTTTGAATAGTTTTTTTGAACTTATCTTTTCGAGTGGGGCCATATAGAGCGTGTGCGTTACTTCTAGAATTTCTGATGTCTTCCCCAAGCGCATCAGTTTTTCTCCGGCGGCTAGTCCGCCGGTTTTTTTTACCTGCTAATTATTGTTCAATAATTTCATTCGATTCGGATGTGTCAGTTTCTTCATCAGGTGCCAACCAGGTTTGTAGTTTGTCCCTGAACTCATCTAACCCCGTATTTTTTAGCGACGAAAAAATCTGCACGCTGACCAGATCACTTAATCCCGCACTTTTAATTTCACGTCTAACCGATTGTAGCGTGCTGCCTGCCTGACCTCGGCTTAACTTATCGGCTTTAGTTAGCAGAATGTGAACTGCCATCCTGGAGCTGGTTGCCCACTTAAGCATGGTGGCATCAAATTCCTGAAGGGGGTGGCGAATATCCATTAATAGAACCAGACCTTGCAGGCACCTGCGCTCGCGCAGATATTCCGACAGGTAGCGCTGCCACAGCTCTTTTTGTTCCCTTGACACCTTCGCATAACCATAACCTGGTAGGTCTACCAGACGTTGTGTATCGCTAAGCTCAAAAAAGTTGATTAGCTGGGTGCGCCCGGGTGTTTTACTCACGCGCGCCAACTTGTGATTATTAGTCAGCGCGTTAATTGCACTGGACTTACCAGCGTTTGAGCGACCGGCAAAAGCAACCTCAATACCCTCTTCTGGGGGACACTCGCGAATACTGGGTGCGCTATGAATAAATTTGGCCTTGTGGAAGTTGATCGCAGTGGTCATAAAAACCCTTCAAATTGGTGTGTTATTAGTTCGATGGTATATAATGCAGCCCGCCTATTGAAGGACGAATGCTTGCTGGAACAAAGGCTTGGGAATTCTGAGCCGCCACCCGCAGATAAACTAAACGGCAAAGGTTGATGGCCGGCATTGTAGCCTGATGACTATCCCTACGCGAACGAAATGATCCCAGGCAGCTTAAAGAGTTGCTTGAAACACAATTGACTGACAGGTTTGCTAATGAAATATATCGTAAGAAATGCACTTTTTTCGCTGGGTTTAATTGTAATTGCGCAGGGTGCGCAAGCCTCTGGTGATGCTAAAGTGGTTGGCGATGCGAAGGCTGGCCAGGCAAAAGCAGCAGTTTGCGGTGCATGTCATGGTATCGATGGTAATAGTGCTGCGCCTAATTTCCCAAAGCTTGCCGGTCAAGGTGAGCGTTATTTGTTAAAGCAAATTCACGATATTAAAGCTTGGGATACTGAAACCAACCAAGCCAAGAAAGCTACAGCTGGCCGCGCTGTATTAGAGATGACGGGTTTGTTAACCCCATTAAGTGATCAGGACATAGCTGACGTTGCAGCTTATTTCTCCAGTCAAAATACCCAGTTATCCGGATCAAAAAAAATGGAAGTTCAGGTGAACTCTGGTCTTAAAGTGGACTCAATGGAGCTGGGCGCCAAAACCTACCGCGCTGGCAACCTCGCAAATGGTTTGCCGGCTTGTACTGGTTGCCATGCACCAGATGGTAAAGGTAACGCTGCTGCAGGTTTCCCGCGTTTGAGTGGACAGCATCCAGATTATATTGAAAAGCAGCTGAACAACTTCCGTACTGGCAACCGTGTTAATGATGGCGACTCAATGCCAATGCGTACAATTGCAGATAAATTGAGCGATGCAGAAATTAAAGCCCTGGCTAACTTCATCGCGGGCTTGAATTAATCTTCGTAAGTGCGTAAAAAAGGCGGCCCGGGTCGCCTTTTTTATTGGCTGATAATTTGATAATAAGCCGTTACCCTTTTCCAACTATTTTCGGAGTAGCTTGTTCATGCGTATTTTTACCGCCCTCGTAGGCATGTGCCTTTCGCTTTCAGTGTTCGCGGCTAATTCACCCATAATGTTGAAATATCAGGAAGGTCGGGACTATGCTCCCCTTGAAACACCTGTTCCCACCCTGGACCCTTCCAAAATTGAAGTGGTAGAAGCTTTTTCTTACACTTGTCCGCATTGCTATAAATTTGAGCCTGCTTTGGAGGACTGGAAAAAGAAGCAGAAACCTGACATTGCACTGGTACAAATCCACATGCAATGGAGTGGTGGCATGAAGCCCTACCAGCGCGGTTATTACACGTCTATCTTCCTCAAAATTCAAGATAAAGTCATGATGCCTATTTTCGATGCCATCCATAAGGAAAATAAGTATTTTGAAAATGAAAACAAATGGGCAGAATTCTTTGCTACCCAGGGCATTAACAAAGAAATAGCGCTGGCTGCTTTTAAGTCAGCGAATGTTACAGAAATGGTCGATAAAGCCGATGCTCGCATTCGTGCTTTCAAAATCACCAGTACCCCTCAGTTGGTTGTTGATGGCAGATACGTGATTTCTACACCCGATGGAATTAGTGAGGCTGATGCGCATAAAAGAATGCTTGAAACGGTGGATTTTCTGGTTACAAAAATTCGCGCTGAGCGCGCTGCAAAAAAATAGTAACAAGTTTTATCTCCCAACCCCGTGCCCTGAGGTGCGGGGTTTTTTATTGCACAGCCGCTTGAACTAACAAACTCAAAAGAGTTCTTAGTGATGCGTTTTGTGTTCAAACCCTGTTAGGAATATGGAGTCAGGTTATGCGTATGTTTGCCGTCCTGTTAGGACTTGTGTTGAGTAGTGTCGCCACCCTTGCAAATGCAGCGGGTTATACCGAAGGAAAAGACTACGCGGTATTAGCTGATCCGGTTCGCCCCGCTGACGCGAGCAAGATCGAGGTAGGAGAAGTCTTTTCTTATTTGTGTCCACACTGCAATAGTTTTGAACCTTTGCTTCAAGCCTGGGTAAAGACGCAACCTGCAGATGTTTTGCTTGTTCAAACTCACGCATCTTTTAACCATAATTGGCCAATTTACCAGCGTGGCTATTACACTATTTTGGCCTTGGGCGTAAAAGACAAGGTGCAAGAAGCGGTATTCACCAGCGTCTATATTGGCAAGCAGGAAATGCTGACTCCTGAGGCTTGGGCAAATTTCCTGGCGATCTATGGTGTGGACAAGCAAAAGACCATAAATACGTTTAATTCCTTCGGTGTGAATAGCCTGGTTAAGCAAGCGGATAACCGTGTGCGTGATCTCAAAATTACTAGCACTCCCTCCCTCATTATTGATGGACGTTTCCGGGTGTTAGTTTCCAAACATGATGAAATGCTTAAAGTTGCGCAATTTCTGGTTGATAAGGTTCGCGCTGAGCGTGCAGCTATCAAGCACTAGTTCTTTTGTGTGAGCTGCTTAGCTCAAATCCCCGTAACGCCCATCTCACTTCGAGATGGGCGTTTTTGTTTCTCCCGGTGGCTTTGTTGAACTCTGTCTATACTGATTTCAGCGTAAAACGATTCCGAGAAACCTATGACCGAAAGATCCGATGATAGAAGTGCTAACTGGCGGGAAAAATATTTAGACGCACTAGATCAACAAGAACAAATTGAGAAATCCCTCGGTGCACAGCAAGAAATGCTCAGGCGCGCACTGGTTAGAGTGAGTGTCGCAGCGGATGGACAGGATGATGCGCTGGATGGCGTGCTAAATCAGCTGCGTGAACGCATGCGCGGTTCTATCGCCGGTGACATCAGTAATTTACTGGGGCACCTCGACGAAGTTGCGCTTAATTTTGAAAAAAATCGCGATCAAAATGCGCAAGATGTACGCCAGTTTTTGTCAGAAACTATCAGGCCATTACAAGAGCTGAACTTAAACCGTAGTGTAAAAAAAGAAATCAGCCAGTACCTTTCCCAATTACCGGAACGCAGTAAAAAAGTACGTTTGTATCCGGCGCTATTGCAACAGCTTGCGAATATTCAGCAGCAAGCATTAAAAGAAATTGAGCAACCCAAAACAGGCTTGTTACAAAAAATACTCGGCACAAAAAATAATAGTAGAGATGATGAACAACCTGCCACCACGCTACCTGAAAATTCAGTAGGGACTTTACCTGCAACGACACCTGCGAATATCGCCGAAAAAAATGTTTACAAATCTGAAAGAGAAATTCCTGTAGATAAACAGTTTGGAAAACTATCGACTGAAACAGTTGATAGAGATAAGCAATTTACAGGCGATGGACTACCACAGGAATT
>CBHTVU010000200.1:0-7662 GCA_966096785.1 uncultured Gammaproteobacteria bacterium
AGCGGCATCATATGAACTGGATTGAAAAAATGCATGCCACAGAAATTTTCTGGACGTGCTAAAGCTTCAGCAAGATAAGTAATGGAAATCGTGGATGTATTTGATGCGATAACGGTATCCGGATTAACCTTGGTTTCAACTTCAGCTAAAACACTTCGCTTAACTTTTGGATTTTCAACAACAGCTTCGACGACTATATCAACGTTATTAAAACCATCGTAAACCAACGTTGGTTCAATACGATTGAGCACATCACCCATTTCAGTTGCTGTAATTTTTTTACGTTCTACGCGTTTGCTTAATAATTTATTCGCTTCGGAAAGACCGAGATCAATTCCCGCTTGCGCGATGTCTTTCATTTTAATAGCGGTGCCTTTAAGCGCGGATTGGTAAGCAATTCCGCCACCCATAATTCCCGCGCCCAACACGGCTGCACGTTCGATTTTTTTGTCTGCTTTTTTCTCCCAGCTCTTCGCTTTTTTGCCGAGCAGTTGCTCGTTAACAAAAATACCTACAAGAGATTGTGCAACAGGAGTTGATGCCATTTTCGCAAAATGCTCAGCTTCAATTTGCAGAGCTTCATCTCTACTTTTATCAGCCGCTTTTTGCATGGCTTTGATCGCTGAAACGGGTGCAGGATAATTTCGCCCGGCTTGTCCGCCCACAAATGCTTTTGAAGTTTCAAAAGCCATCATGGATTCAATAAAGTTTAATTTTAGCGGTGCTTTTTTCTGTTCGCGACGCGCTTTGTAATCAAACTTGCCTGCGATTACCTGGTTTAACATGAAGAGTGCTGCTTCACGTAATTTAACGGGTTCAACAACCGCATCAACAACACGCGCAGTCAGCGCCTCTTGCGCTGTATTTTCTTTGCCGCCGGAAATCCATTCCACTGCGGTATCCAAACCAGCGATACGCGGCAGACGAACTGTTCCGCCCCAACCTGGAATAATCCCCAGCTTGGTTTCGGGCAAACCGATTTTGCTTGCAGCAGTGCTCGCCACCCTATAATCACAGGCCAAACAAAATTCCAGACCACCACCCAAGGCGATACCGTTAATAGCAACGACTGTAGGAAAGGGTAAATCTTCGAGGCGGCAATTGTTGCGATTATTGTTTGCCAAATGCCCGGTAATTTGTTCTGGGCCAGCAGAGAAAACAGCACCAAACTCCATAATGTCCGCGCCTACAACAAAGACTTCTTTTGCGCTGGTAACGAGCAGACCTTTAATATCTTTGGATTGTTCTAACAAGCTTAATATTTGATCCAGTTCAGAAACTGCCAACAAATTAAATTTATTAACAGATTCGCCCTGCAAATCAAAAATTAGTTCTGCAATGCCATCTGCCTGTTTTGTGAGGGTTAACGCTTTTCCCTGGAACATAAGCATCTTCTCTTTGAGGTTAATATAAATGCTGAAGCTGGAATTAGTGTAGCAGGCAAATGCCGTGAGGTGGAAAGCCTGTACTGCGAAGGAAATATGAAATCAGCTGAAATTTAAGGAGTTCTTGCGGAAAAATGCGCCAAAAAAATTTTAGGACTGATGTTAATGCTTTAGGTGATACAAGTTGCGATAAGGCAGTCTTCTTTTGCTGATACATTGCGCAATCTGTAAGCCTGCATAGCGCCAAGCGAGAAAGCATCACCTGCTACCAGCAGTGAGACTTCTGAATTAAGTGTTAATTCAATGCTACCGCTAACAATAAGCCCACTAAATGCTTGCGCCGAATATAAGGGCGCTTCACCTGTGTCTGATCCAGGTGCATAAAATACTTTTTCAAAACGCGTAACGCTTGAGGGATTCTGCATAGGAATTGATTGAACAATCACATTGCCGGAAATTTTTTTCTGGTGCGCTTCCAATTCAGCGACTCGAAAAATTTGATCTTTCAATTGGGTAATATCACAGCTAAAAAAATGCGCGATACTCATTGGTATGCCAGCGAGGATTTTAGAAAGGGAGTTAACGGACGGGCTATTCAAACCCTGCTCAATCATTGAAATACTGCTGTGTGGCACGCCTGCCCGTTTCGCCAATTCCCTTTGAGATAAACCATTATATTCACGAATAAACTTAAGACGAGCACCGAAATCCAGCGAATCCTGATTAACGACAGACTCTTCTTGTTTAGGCATTTTTTAACAGTCGTTCACGCTCGGAATCCAACAAATTACTTACGATTAAATTGTAGGAGTGATCGATCATGTCATAGATTTCGTCATCGGAAATACTGCCGTCAAAAATGACAGTGTTCCAATGTTTTTTGTTCATTTGGTAGCCAGGCTGAACTGCATCATATTGTGCACGCAACTCAAGAGCTAACTCCGGATCACATTTCAAGTTAATACGAGCAAATGCAACACCAGCTGTTAAGGTGGCAAACATTTTATGGCAGACCTTATATACACCAACACTTGGGTCTTGCGGGAATGTTTGCACCGCTTGATTTTTACTCAATAGATATTTTTGTGCAGAAGAAAAATCCATCATGCAATCCTTTTTAAACATCTCGATAAGATAACGGTTGAGAGTACATATGTTAAATACAACTTTTTATCAAAAATTTTGGTCATAAAAAATATCCTACTAATGCCAGGTACGGCTACCTGACGCAGCCTAGAGTTCACCTGTTACGGATAATATGGGCATTCTGGCCATATTCAATTACTGAAGCCGTACAAACATTAGTTTGAATCACTTGATTCATGTACATATAACAGGGAAGCGCCATACTTGTATAATATAACAACATTGGCGCCATTTTCATCATTTATCGGAAGTCAGTATAGCAGCTTGATTTAAACCCGTCTGGCCTTCGTCTACATATTGATTGCAAATAACCTGCAAAAATTTGTAATTGCCTGACGAGCTTCCTGTATTGCTTAAATCCTAAACAGCCTGCTGTATCTATACGAAATAACTGCTGATATCGATTAATGAAACCGAATTCTTGTGGATTATAGAGGCTTATTAACGCATTAGTAATAAATTCTGTTCTGTAGCCTGTAATTACCAGCAAATTATTTGCCTTCGCAGCAGTATCCAATCTTTTATGTGACAAGTTCGTGCTCTACCTCGCTCTCAGACCAATATTCATTAATCAAATAAGTATTTAAAGGTGGTGGCAATACATTTTTATCACCACGTGTGATGGGGATTGATTAGTTATTGACCCTACAAGAATCAGGACTTTCAATTAAAAAGAAGTTCGTCGGTATTCTCGATATTCCGGGTGCCAAAATTCAGCATCAATTTTTTCTTCCATTATGTGTTCAGGAATCGGCATAGCAACACCGTCTTCAACCGCTTGTTTAAATACCGCCAGAGCAATAACTTTGCTAAGCGACCGGATTTCTTTTAGCGGTGGCAATAAGGCTCCGTTGGGATTGTGCAATGTCGGCGACGCCTTAGCCAAGGTACGGCTGGCGACAGTCATCATGTTGTCGGTTATACGCTTGGCTTTCGCTGAGATAACACCTAATCCCAAGCCTGGAAATATATAGCTGTTATTGCATTGTGCAATTTCAAAATGACGGCTTCCCATATCGACAGGAGAGAAAGGACTGCCCGTAGCGATAAGCGCCCTGCCGGATGTCCAGCGCAACAAATCTACCGGTTGAGCTTCGGCCTGCGATGTTGGATTTGATAGTGGGAATATGATGGGCCGCTCGCAGTAATTCAGCATGGCCTCGATAATAGTTTTGGTAAATAAGTTGGGCTGACCCGATACTCCTATGAGCACGGTGGGTTTTGCATTGACCACCACGTCTAATAAATTTACAACACCTTCGTTGCGTTCGTGAGTGAGCGTCCAGCGATTTACAACTGCATCAGACACGCAAAGGTGTTTTTGAAAATCAAATAACCCCTGCGAACTGGCTTGTAAAAGCCCATCTTTACTCACTAAAAATATTCGCTCATGAGCTTCCTGTTCAGTTAAGCCTTCGGACATCATTTGCCGGACTAGCTGCTCTGCTATACCACACCCTGCCGAACCCGCACCCGCGAAAGCTACACGTTGATCGCGTAACCTCTCACCTTTGGCCTGGCATGCCGCCAATAAGGTGCCTATAGCAACCGCCGCTGTCCCTTGAATATCATCGTTAAAGCAACAAAGTTCATTGCGGTAACGGTTGAGCAAAGGCGTTGCATGATCGCCTGCAAAATCCTCAAATTGCACTAAAGCTTTTGGCCAGCGAATTTTTACGGCCTGGATAAAGTCATCCACAAAAGCGTAATAGTCCTCGCCAATAATTCGTGGATGCTTCCAACCCATGTACATGGGGTCGCCAATAACTGCCGGATTATTGCAGCCGACATCCAGAGTGACTGGCAATACATAAGCAGGACTAATTCCGCCGCATGCGGTATAGAGTGCAAGTTTGCCGATGGGAATTCCCATGCCCCCTATTCCCTGGTCACCCAAACCCAGAATGCGTTCACCATCGGTCAACACAATAACTTTGACGTTTTGTTTGGTTGCGTTTTGCAACATATCATCGATGCGATCTCGATCTGGATAGGAAATAAATAAGCCGCGTTTGCGTCGATAAATTTTAGAGAATTGCTGGCACGCCTGCCCCACTGTAGGTGTGTAAATGAGCGGCATGATTTCTTCAAGATGATCTGTCACCAAACGAAAATAAAGAGTCTCATTGGTGTCTTGAATATTGCGCAGATAAATATGCTTATCTATGTCTGTTTGGAACGCGTTAAGCTGATGATAAGCTCGGCTCTTTTGCTCTTCGATGGATTCAATTCGATAAGGCAGCAAACCTTCAAGATTAAATTGCTGACGCTCGCGCTCGGTGAACGCACTACCTTTATTAAGTAACGGCGCCTCAAGTAACGCCGGACCAGCAAAAGGAATATAAATTGGGCGTTTTTTGATCGTCACAATGAGTCACTCCCCTGTTGCTGATATGTTAATAACATAGTCTACTCAAAACCGAATAGCTACTGCGTTGTGCATGAAGAAAATTTTTTTGATGGCCGCACTGAAATATAAACCCTAAAATATGCACCAATTTTACGCTTAACACTTTTCAAGAGGATATAGAATGCAAATTGAAGCCTTTTTACAAAAGCTCAATCAATCACCGGAGCAAATTACTTTCACAGATACTATCGCAACTGTGGATGAAAATTATGAATTTACACCCAGCGCTTTTCGTAATGGTGAACTTCAAAATGCGGCGGGCCAGAATTCCGGTTCCTGCAAAATATTCTCCTTTGCAAAGTTACAAAAATTGTCTGCAGAAAAAACGCTTCAATGTTTTGGTGACTATTATCGGGTAGACGTGCTGCAAAATCCGCAAGCCACGGACCACCAAAATATTCGTAACTTTATTGAGTTTGGTTGGAACGGTATTGATTTTGAAGGGTCTGCACTGCGTGCAAAAAATTGATTAGTCGGGTGGTCTATGTGGATTCAAAGAGAAATTCGATTGAAACAACGCAGCCGCGGGTTTCATTTAGTGACTGATGAGGTGCTTGCACAGATCCCGGAATTGCGTAGTTTAAACATTGGCTTATTAAATGTGTTTATAAAACATACATCTGCATCATTAACAATTAATGAAAATGCTGACCCTACAGTGCGGCAGGATTTTGAAAATTATTTCAATCATGCGGTTCCAGAAAATGAACCTTATTACAAACACATGGACGAAGGAAGCGATGACTTGCCCGCACATTTAAAGGCGAGCATTTTGGGATGTAGCTTGAATATTCCTATATCGAATGGGAAATTAAATATGGGTATTTGGCAGGGAATTTATATGTGTGAACACCGTAATCACGGCGGTAGCCGAACGATTTTAGTAACACTTAACGGCGAGTAGAAGTATTGATTTTAAAGAGAGATATTGCAATGCAAGATGATAAGAATTTAGTAAGTAATAAAGGTTTTAATATTGAAAGCTTTATTGAGGCTTTTATTTTTAGTAGCCGCTGGATACTCGCGCTTTTTTATGTCGGGTTGGTTTTTGCGCTATTTGGTCTGGGCGTAAAATTTATTCAACATTTTTATCATTTGAGTCTGGAGTTATTCCACCTGAACGATACAGAAACACTTCTGGGAATTCTTGGCTTGGTGGATATGACCTTACTCGGCAATCTAATGATTATCGTTATTTTCAGTGGTTATGAGAATTTCGTTTCAGTGATTGGTATTGCGCAAGAGAGTCCTGATAGACCCAAATGGATGGGTGACGTGGATTTTGCCGGGCTTAAATTAAAACTAATAGGTTCTATTGTCGCCTTATCTGGTATTAATTTGTTGGGAGTATTCTTAAATATGGAGCATAACACCTGGACCAATGAACAATTGGGATGGATGGTGGGCCTACATGTCACCTTTATGGTAACGGGCGTTATGTTTGCTATGTCTGAAAAAATTGCGGAGAAACATATTTCCGAAACTAAATAATATTTACGACCGAGTAAATAAAAAGGCCATTCAATGTGAATGGCCTTTTACATATTTGTGTTCAGGTATTTAACGTTTTGGTGGTAGGCCACCCATACCACCGGGTAATCCACCCAAGCCACTCATAGCACCGCCAATTCCACGCATCATTTTCGCCATGCCGCCGCCTTTCATTTTGCCCATCATTTTTGCCATTTGTTTGTGCTGCTTTAACAAACGGTTTAGATCTTGAATTTGCGTTCCAGAACCCATGGTAATACGACGCTTGCGAGAACCACTTAAATCATCCGGATTGCGACGCTCCTCGGGAGTCATTGAGCTAATGATCGCATCCATGGTTTTAAATTGTTTGGTCATATTTGCAGATTGCGCCAATTGCGCAACATTTCCCATGCCCGGCAATTTATCCAGCATTGATGTCAATCCACCCATGTTTTGCATTTGCTGTAGTTGATCGCGCAAATCTTCCAAATCAAATTTTTGGCCTTTGGTAACTTTTTTAATTAATTTGTCAGCTTTTTCTTTATCAATTGAACGTTCGGCTTGTTCAATCAGCGACATAACATCGCCCATACCAAGAATACGCGACGCAACACGCTCAGGATGGAAAGGCTCAAGTGCATCAACCTTTTCACCCATACCTAAAAACTTGATGGGTTTGCCAGTGATATGACGAACTGACAAGGCCGCGCCACCACGGGCATCACCATCGGCTTTGGTAAGAATCACACCGGTTAACGGCAATGCATCATTAAATGCTTTCGCCGTGTTGACCGCATCCTGACCAATCATGGCGTCAATCACGAACAGGGTTTCTATGGGATTAATTGCCGCATGTACGTCTTTAATCTCGGTCATCAATTCTTCGTCGATATGAAGACGACCAGCGGTATCCACAATCACCACATCGAAAAATTGACGTTTTGCGTGATCTATAGCCGCGCGAGCTATATCAACAGGCTTTTGTTCGCTGTTAGAGGGAAAAAATTCAACGCCAACTTCTCCCGCAAGTGTTTCGAGTTGTTTGATCGCTGCCGGACGATAAACGTCCGCACTCACCACCAATACTTTTTTCTTTTCGCGTTCTTTGAGGAATTTAGACAGTTTGGCTACAGAAGTGGTTTTACCTGCACCTTGCAGGCCCGCCATGAGTACAACTGCCGGGGGTTGTTGGGCAAGATTTAAGCGTTCATTGGCCTGCCCCATGGTAGCAATCAATTCGTTTTCAAC
>CBHTVU010000201.1:0-7611 GCA_966096785.1 uncultured Gammaproteobacteria bacterium
ACCGCTGACCTCTTGCATGCCATGCAAGCGCTCTCCCAGCTGAGCTATAGCCCCAAGTCTTGCTTGGGCTTCGTCCTGAAGCGGGCGCATTGTATGCAGCGGTTTGGGGAGTGTCAAGGAAAACTCCCCGGCTCGCTTTGAGTATTTTCAGGCGAATCAAGCGGTTAACTAATGTGCGGATCAAGCGTTTCCGCTTGTTTGCGGTACTCGCTGGGGGTTAACCCCGTTACCCTGAGAAACTCTTTATTGAAGTTGGATTTGGTGCTGAAGCCGGCTTCGAACATCAAGGTGGTGATGGGCATATCCGCATTGTTGCGCAAAAGTGCTTGGGCCGATTTTACGCGGCAATCATTGAGATATTGGGAAAAGCTACCGCCATAGACGCGGTTAATGGCTTGAGATATTTGTCGTGCCGGAATCACGAGCATTCTGCCTGCTTGATCCAGCGTTAAGCCGCCCTCCTTTTTATAAAGTTCGCGCTCGGTTACCAAGTTTTGCCAGCGTTCGAATATTTCGCGCGCCTCTTCGTCGCTCATTGATTTGGCTTTACGCAGGTCTTGTAGTGCGTGCATCCATTCCATCAAAGGCGCTCGCATAATCACTAGTAATAGCGTGACGACATGAAAGAGTAAAAAGACAGCGGCACCCAAAAAAACTGCCCAGGATTGGTTGAGAGGTAGTCCGTTACGCGTTTCAATATATACCCATATTTCCACGATCAAATTGATGACCATAATGACGGCCAGAATCAGCAACCAGCGGTAGGCTGGGTCCGCAAATTGAGCCAATTGCTGAAGGCGTTGTGTCCCGCCTGTTAATAATCTGCAGGTGAAAATCAGGTATACGGCAAAGCTAGCGATGATCATCAATTCCACCAGGCTTGCTAAAGGTGAACGCGTAAAACAGATTATGAAAACCAGAGCAGCCGGTAACAGATGTAAATACCAGCAGTTGTATGCAGCGTCATTACCACCTATCAAACTGCGATAGTAAAAATAAGAAGCCGGTCCCAAGGTCATAGCCATACTTGCGCGTAATACTGCGGAGAATTCCCAACCCGCGCCGAAGACAAAAACCGCTAAAAAATTCTGGAAGGCGTAGATTAAATAATTAACACCCAGGAGGCGCGCGGGTAAGACTTGTAGTTTTTTAGATGCCAAAAATCCTAACGCGAGAATGAGGCAAATAATCGCAGCAGATAAATAAATATGGACAATACCTTCTTGCATTCCAATTCCTAAACCTAGCTCAACTAGTCTGACGTGATATTTTCGCTGATTTTAGCGGTTTTGGTGTCCTCAATCGCGCTTGAGGTCGTTTGTGGCGCAAATTATTCACAAAATTTGGCTTCCCTTACACAATTATCAGGAAGCCATTCATGTCACTTCGTCTTTTAATTTTACTTGGATCAATCGCATTGAGTTGTAATGCAGCGCCGATTAACCACACACCCGCCAAAGGCAGTTTGCTAATTCGCAATATTCATCTGATTACAGCCGATGCGAAAGTGAGCAAGCAATTGCAGAATATTTTGATTGAAAACGAACGGATCCGCGCCATAGGTAAAGAGGAATTTGTTGCGGAACAAGTTATCGATGGGCATGGCCAGTATTTGATACCTGGTTTGATTGATGCTCATGTTCACCTGCGCGATGTACCCGGTTTGCTATTGCCGGAATCGGAGAAAAAGACATCGACGATTTATCACGATGCAATTGCGCAGATCCCCAAGAATTATCTTTATGCAGGATTTACAACGATACTGGATTTAGCAAATTCCAAAGAGTTCATTGATACATGGAATAGCAACCCGCTCGCTCCGCAAGCCTACTTTTGTTCGCCGATGTTAATACAGCAAGGCTATCCGGTTGTGAATATGCCTAAAGAAGTTCAAGACTCGCCCGAAATAAGCCGTCATTATTTGCACGATAGCCATTCACACGCAGCGGCCAGCATAGTGGATAAAGACCAACATACTCCTGCAAAATTAGTTGAAGTAGCTAAACAGGAAGGAGCTCGTTGTATCAAGGTATTTTATGAAACAGGTTTTGGTAATCAACGAAACTTGCCTGTGCCCAGTGAAGCTGTTGTACGTGAATTGGTTGCTGCCGCTCATCAACAACACTTACCTGTATTCCTCCACGGAAATTCGCAGAGAGCTTACGAATTTGCGCTGAAAACCGGTGTGGATATGCTTGTTCACGGTTTGTGGAACGGCGACGCCAATACGACTAATGAGGCCCTAATTCAAATTGCGAACCGCTTAGTAAAAGCAAATATTGCTATACAACCCACCGTGCAAGTGCTTTATGGCGGACAGGAATTAGCTAACCCCGATTTTTTTAAAGATCCTTATGTTAAACATGTAATGCCCGCGTCCTTAATAAATTGGTATCGATCCTACGAAGGCCAATGGATGAACCGTGAAATGAATGGAAGTTTTGGCGATGATTCTAACCGCAGCCCTGAGCAACATTATCAGTTTGTTAAAGCTGCGTATAAACCTCTGTTAGAGCGAGTCGCATTACTTTCACAACATTTGAATTCGCAAAAAAAATCCTCACTGGTATTTGGTAGTGACACGCCAAGCGGCCCGATGTATACGCAATTTCCCGGCTTTAATGGTCGCAAGGAAATGGATCACTGGTTAGCGATGGGAATTTCTTTACCGGATTTATTTAACGCAATGACTATTGGTAATGCACGCCGCATGGGATTACAAAATGAAATCGGTAGTATTGAAAAAAATAAAATCGCGAATTTCTTATTGCTCAGCAAAAATCCGCTGGAAGATGTAGCTGCTTATGATTCGATTAATTGGGTGATATTGAAAGGCAAAGCTGTCGCGCGTAAAGATTTATCTGCAACGAAAAACTAAATGTAGGTCAACCAAAAGCTATTTTTTCTGCCCCCTCAAGTCACGCATGACTTGAGGGGATCACAGGAAGTCATTACGCGTTTAAAAGCCAACGGCGCAAAAATAAAACTAAGCCACCTGAAAATAAAAGAAGTAGCGCAGAAGGCTCGGGGACATCAACAAGGGAAAGCTTGGCAGAACTCAATCTAAACCCCGCATATTCGGATTGAACACCATTGCTGCCGTCTTTAGCGAACTTCATATCATAATAAATACCAGAAGAACCTGAAGCCAGTTGATCTGAATCGCCAAACGAAAAGGCGTTTATTTTTCCACTAGTGAGCCAGTCAAAATCCTCAATTGCTATATTAACCTCCATACCATATGTTCGAGAACCGCTGGACCCGTAATCCACATAATTTGCATCCGTAATAGTGATTCCCGCATCCAACCGAGGAATGCTGTGGTCAGCTTCGGCGCCGTCATATACCAACACATTGTCAAGATTTTGCCCGAGATTTTCCGTTTGGTAACCTTTTACAAAATCTGCATTATTCTTCGAATAATAGTCAACGATATAATCTTCTTCCCAAATGTCTCCATTCGATTTGGCGAGATCAAATGTAAACGCACCAGATACGTTATCGTTCAAGTGATAACCGAAGCCGCCGCCAGACAAGTAGGAAATTTGTCCTGTATATTCAAACTCATACAGCGTCGCTTTAGCTGCCAACGGTGAGGCTGTAAGTAAAATTACGAACAATTGAAAATATCTGCGCATTTTTATCTCCTTACAATAATTGAGGGTTCGCTACACAGAGAATCATAATCTACCGATATAATTTTTTTGTGAAGGATCTTTTAGAAATTAGAGCTGGGGCACAACTATGAATGGACACTCATAGATTGACATTATAAAAAAGGCGACTCAGTGGTCGCCATTTTTATTTATTCTTGTAATACCTCGCCAGTATCACCCAGCTTCGCATAAATTTTATCTAATTCCTTTTGCTTGTTTTTACCGAAACCACCTAGTGCATTTACCGCATGACGTAAACGTGCACGGCTTAGGTCGGGGCCGATGATTTGCATAGAATCCACAACCGAGAAAGATGAAGTGGTGCCAGCAATAGCAACGAAAATTGGCGCGAGTGCGTCTTTGAGTTTTATACCAAGCTGATCCGCGAGCAATTTCAGTTCATTGAAAATATTATCGCGCTCCCAGAAGCGCAATGCTTCCATTCGCCATAGCGCAAACTGCAAATACTCTTTTTGTTTTTCGAGATCGAGTTTATTACCCGAAAAACTCGCTTCGTTAATATTCAACATGCCAGAGACTAAAAAGCCTGCAAGCGGTGCGAAATCACTTAAGGTATTCATGCGTGATTGTGCGTGCGGCAAAGCTTGCAACAGAGTTTCTTTATTGAACGCCCAATTATGCAAACGTTCAGCAAGTTGCTCGACAGTGAAATTTTCGCGAATCCACAAACTGTTTAACCAGCTGAGTTTTTCTACGTCGAAAATCGGGCCGCCTAATGACACACGGTTTAAATCGAAGTGTTCCTGCATTTCAGCCAGAGTGAATTTTTCGCGCTCGTCGGGCATTGACCAGCCCATGCGACCTAAATAATTCAACATAGCTTCAGGTAAATAGCCCATACGCTTGTAATACAAAATACTGGTGGGATTTTTACGCTTGCTGAGCTTGGATTTATCCGGATTACGCAGCAGCGGTAAATGACAAAGCACAGGTGCTTTCCAACCGAAATATTCATAAAGTTTCAAATGCTTGGGCGCTGAGTTAATCCACTCTTCGCCGCGAATAACGTGAGTGATTTCCATCAAATGGTCATCAACTACGTTTGCTAAATGGTAGGTGGGCATACCGTCGCCTTTCAGCAAGACTTGCATGTCCACGTGCGACCATTCAATTTCAATTTTTCCGCGTAGCATGTCATCAATAACACAAACGCCTTCCGCTGGAATTTTCATGCGGATAACGTAAGGCTCACCCGCCGCCAAGCGGCGTTGCACCTCTTCATCGGATAACAATAAACCACGGCCATCATATTGTGGTGTTTCGCCTTTGGCGATTTGCTCGCGGCGCATTTCGTCGAGTTCTTCTGAGGTCGCAAAGCAATAAAAAGCGTGACCTTTTTCAATCAATTCTTCGGCGTATTGGCGATACATACCCATACGCTCGCTTTGTCGATAAGGACCGTGAGGGCCGCCCACGTCTGGCCCCTCGTCCCACTCCAAACCTAACCAGCGAAGACTATCCAGAATCGCCTGTTCGGATTCCGGTGTGCTGCGAGTTTGGTCAGTATCTTCAATACGCAACAGGAATTGACCGCCGTGTTGGCGAGCAAAACAGAGATTGAAAAGCGCAATGTAAGCGGTGCCTACGTGCGGGTCACCTGTGGGCGATGGGGCGATGCGGGTGCGAACGGTCATGATGCGGGCCTTGATGTTTAAATAACTGGGTAAAAAGCCGGGCATTATACGCGGTTAAACCAGCATTTGGGGAGTAACGACGCTTCAGGCTCCGAGCAGCGGTAGGTGATTAATACGGCGATAATTTAAGGATAAAGCAATGCAATGTTTCAAAGGAAGTAAGGGGATTTCACCCAGTTTATTTAAAATAATTGCACGATTGCCTTCATAGGAAAATAAATCGCCATAAACTTCCTTAAAGGTTTCGACCAATTTTGTTTTGCAATTGAAATAAATAAAAAACTGGTCAGGGCTGGATGCTTTCCAATTAATTCGAACCGTACTACCGCCTTTTGTTAAATAAGCGGGCTCACCCCATTTTAAACACTCCTCCACCTCACCTATATTTGGATCTTGCGCGGCCACTTCAAAAATTAATTTACGCACACCTAATAATTTTTTGCGCATAACAGGTGGATAGGACTCAAACACACTAGCAACGGCCTTGTCGGTAATTTGATTCATTTGAAGCCCCCCACTTTTTTAAAATTGACCGCCCACAATCAATAAAAGCTACACCAAACCTTTGCCACCAAGTGGTGATGTTAATTGGTGTTCTATTCCTGCAATTAAAGGGCGAGTGCGACCGATTAATTCACGTACAGCTGTATCTGTTAGCGATGCCTGATGTGAAGCTTGATCTGTCCAGACTTCGGTGATCAGAATTTTATCGGGATTATCATTTGCACGTTGCACAATATAAATTTCACAACCAGTCAAGTTGCTGACTAATTTCGATGCTTCCAACATTGAATCCGCTAAATCTTTGCCTTTGCCTACTTGCGCAGTAAGCGCGGCTTGCATTCCAAATTTCATATTCATTCCTATCGGTATTCATAGCCTTGTTTATTGCACAACGAGATGATCACTCTCATCAAACACCCAGACTTCTTCATGGTCAACTTCAAACAAATGCCCATCGGGATCACGAAAATAACCTGCAGTCCCCCACTGGGTTTTTGTTGCAGGTTTCACCAGGGTTCCGCCGGCTTCTACAGCACGCCCAAGCGTAAGCGCAACTTCTTCGGCTGTACGAACCAAATGTATTAAAGCTATGCCAGGAAAACCGGAGTGCTGCACTTCAGGTGAAAGTGAATCTCTCGCAAGATCAGCCCGAGAAATTAGCGCCAATGCAAAACCACCCAAATCAAATTTTACAAACCCGGCATGACTCGTGGGCGCGCGCTGCCAACCCAAAGCTTCATAAAACGCAGCGGATGTTGCAACATCATTAACACCTAACAAAATAATATGCAGGCGCTGTTTTAAAGGTGGCCTTGTTTCGATCATGATTTATTTTCCTTGCTTAAACTGGTATGAATGAAAGATTTATTTTAAAAGGGAATACTTTTAAGTAAAACCAACAGACTACTATGCTGCCCTTGCGTAATCTATAAAAGCTTTGGTCTGTTCAGCAGCTTCTTTAATTTGGTTCTCGCCAATAATTTTACGCCACACAAAACCCAGCACGCCCCAAATTTGCAACTCCATATGTATATGGGTAGTGTCGCCGATGCGTACGTACTTGTGTACTGTTCGCATTTTAGCAAGTGGTAAATGCGCCACATCGATCACTTCATAAGGCCACATTTTTTCAATCGTAATTTTTACTGCGGGGCCACCTTTAGGTTTGAGTATAAATTCACCGCCGGTTTTTGCTTCGCCGATTAATTGTGTATGCTCAATACCTTCGTCCCATTTACTCCACGCATTGAAGTCAGTTATAGCACGATAAAGATTTTCAGCAGGAACGTCAGTTGTTGTTTGAAAATTAGCTTGCCACATAAATATTTTCCTTTGTCAGTTGTGATCTTAAGTTTAGTAATTGAACATCATCAGTTGTGCGCCCGAATCGTTTTTTATACCTACTTGCGACTGCAAAGTTTTATAGGTGAGCATTCGGGATGAAATTAAATCAAAATCTTCTTGCGAAATTTCAATATGACCAAAGCGAAATGCATAACCCCAACGGTCTTTGCGTTGAATAAAATCTAATTGATGAATAAGGGGACGAATGTCCACAGGTCGTGCTGATAAAAATTTGATGTCGCGCCTAGAAGGAACAAAACCTGGAGCCATTTCAAATTGATAAACAGCGTCACCAACCACACGGCCTATTGCGGTAAATTGCTGACACGCATGGTCACCGCCAAAGGTCTGCTTTGGCGAGTAATAAATAATCCAATCACCTACAGCCATGCGCGTTAAAGGCTGGGCCTTGCCATGGCAAAGTTGACAGAAACCACCTTCAACACCGCGTG
>CBHTVU010000202.1:0-7602 GCA_966096785.1 uncultured Gammaproteobacteria bacterium
TCAATTCAAATGTGTATTCAAGAGCTTTCTTGCTGTACGCAATATCACTTGCCGGTAAAAATTATTTGCTTGAACAACCAGGCGCTCAGCATGGTTCGTCAATGGCAGGATATGCAATACGCGGGGCGTTATGCTGAAAGTTTGTATGAAGACTCGCTGCCGGATTTCATCAAGCTTGCAGAAGCCTATGGTCACGTTGGTATTCGCGTAACCAAAAAAGAAGAATTGAAAGCAAAATTGGAAGAGTGTTTTGCATTGAAAGATCGTGTTGTGTTTATGGACATCATGGTTGATCAAAGCGAGCACGTTTATCCAATGCACGTTGCACCTAACGGTTCAATGCGCGATATGTTGTTAAGCAAAACGGAGCGTACATAAAATGAGACGCATAATTTCAGTTTTATTAGAAAACGCCCCCGGTGCATTGTCACGCGTTGTAGGTTTATTTTCGCAGCGCGGTTACAACATCGAAAGCTTAACGGTTGCGCCAACGGAAGATCCAACACTTTCGCGTTTGACATTAACGACACTCGGTGACGATCACAAAATCGAACAAATCACTAAACACCTCAACAAATTAGTTGATGTAGTGAAGTTGGTCGATTTAACTGAAGGTGCGCATATCGAACGCGAGCTTATGTTAATCAAGGTGAAAGCATCAGGCGCGCAACGTGCAGAAGTAAAACGCTGTGTGGATATTTTTCGCGGTCAAATCATCGACGTAACCAGCTCGCTCTACACCATTCAAATTACTGGCGCGAGCGAAAAGTTGGATGCATTTTTGTTAGCAGTTGGCGATGCGGCGATTATCGAAGTTGTGCGTTCCGGTGTGAGCGGTATTTCACGTGGTGAGAAAGTATTGAGTTTGTAATTAGCACGAGCCTGAGCAGCCGGATATAATGTCGCTGTGATGGAGTCTATGCGTTATCAAAAACCCATCTCGCAAGTGATGGGTTTTTTTATGTTAAAAATTCTCTTCGCTAAATATTTTTAAAAAGCCTGTCGATAATAATTGCTGTAGATTTATTTGTTTACGTATGTTGCACATCATCATTTTCTTCAACAAGGATTATCTATGAAAAATATAGCGTCTGTATGTTTACTAAGTTTGCTGTTGGTGGTTGGCTGTAGTAAGTCTCCACAAGACGAGGATCAGCAAGTAGAATCTGAATCCCCCGCTGATACGCCTGTTAGTTCGGGCGAGCCTATTACTTTGCATGCGCGACTGGACTTTATGGATTCATCAATATCAGCTTCAGTTAATGCAAACCGCAAACTTAATGCATCTATTTACATAGAAACCGATGCAACACGTGAGGGTAGCGGCGCTAGTGCAACTTATACGCTGGATTCAGACGCACGCATTCAAGGCGCATTAACTGCAACGGGGACGCTAGCACTTAAGAGTGACGAAGTATCGTCTAATGAAACTTACAATATGCGTAACGAATGGAATACGCTAACCGATAAACCCGACGGAATGTTCAGTATTAAAGATCCTGAAGCTTCGCGGATTGGCGAAGGGTTGAGTGTCGCTGTTGAAATTGAAGCGCCCGTCAGTGGGATTAAAAAAACAGTTATGACCACGGATAGTCAGACGGTGGACAGCAAGGAGGTGACATTATCACGTCCGATGTTCTGCTCATCTCAGTCAGTTGATAAAGACAAAGATATTTGTAAACTGAAATTTACTATTGATGCAATCCCGACCAAAGTGCAAACGCCTGAGTTGGAAACCATGCTGGAAAGTGCAAAAACACTTTATACCTATCAGGGCAAGAAAAATCCTGAAGGTGGTTTGGTTATGTATTCCAGTTTGGTTCCTGTATATGGCGCAACCACTCAATATCACGATGGTCATTTTGTTACCGCGCTCGATCAAGAGTACACCGCCAATATTGATGGAACCGATATCGGCCAACACATTTATCTTGTTGTATGGTCGACTAAGCGCGGCGACAACTGGCAACCGGATGGATTAACTCCATTGCAAAAGCCTGATGCAATGCCGTAAGTAAAAATGCACTACATCAAAATCGACAATAAAAAGCCCGGCGCGGATTATTCTGCCCCGTCCTTTTTATTGTTAATTGGTCATGTTTTTTATTGATAGATAATTACTTTTTTTGCAACACATTCACGAGCATTCGATATGCAAGATTCATTGTTCGGTGAGCCTGAAAATTCTTCTCCGACGATCAAAAATTCCAAAACTGTGGAGCCTGCTCAACCTGATTCAGAATTAATAAATCTATCGCAATCTTTACCGCCGCACTTAAGGATCGGCACTTCATCATGGAGCGTTCCCGGTTGGGATGGTTTGGTGTGGAAGGGTGAATATCCCGAAAACCAACTGTCCCGCTATGGTCTTACAGCTTACAACAAGCATCCGTTGTTTCGCACGGTGAGTGTTGACCGCAGTTTTTATCGGCCCATGAACGTAATGCAATTTGCTGAATACGCTTCGCAAGTTGGTGATGATTTTCGGTTCGTGGTAAAGGCACCAAGCTTGGTAACGGATGCATTAATTCGTGATGAATCTGGTCGCGGGATGCGAACCAACACTAATTTTCTAAATGTAATTGATGCAGTGAAAATGTTTGTCGAACCAGCGTTAGAAGGATTGGGTCGCAAATTAGGAGCCTTGGTATTTCAGATCAGCCCATTACCAAATACCTGGTTCGCTCGTATGCCTGATCTGATTGATCGGTTGAATAAATTATTGAGCGCAATTCCTGATATTCGACGCACTGCGCCGGATGGCGTTATCGCAGTCGAAGTGCGCGACGCACAATGGCTCACTCCACAATTTGTTCAAGTATTACGTAACACAGGTACAACTTATTGCATGGGTTTGCACGCAAAAATGCCATCGATCGATGAGCAGCTTCCCATTCTCCGTGCCCTATGGCCGGGTCCATTAGTGTGCCGCTGGAATTTAAATCCCGTGCATGGCGCTTATGGTTATGAAGATGCCGGAGAAATTTATTCCCCCTACAACAAAATAATTGATCCGGATGTAGAAACGCGACTCAAACTCGCAAAAGTTATCGCAGGAACGGCGAACGCAGGCCAGAATGTTTTTGTCACAGTGAGTAATAAAGCAGAAGGTTCGGCTCCATTGTCGGTTATGGAGTTGGCGAAGGCAGTTGTTCAACAGCAGTCGTTGCTTAACAACCTAAAACTATAGGGTCGGGTAAATCTTTTGTCAGTAAATTGGCGTTAAATAAATTTTAAAAGCTTTAAATTTTTCAAAAGTAAATTGCATTTTATGTTAATAGCACTATCCGTTTATTTATCGTTATTGGTTGCGCAAAGTACGCGCCGCTCACAAATTGGTAATGATGAACGGCGCATAATTTGTGCATTTTTATTCAGAATATCGGGTGACAAAAAGTTCCTCCTGCGAATAGTGTAAACCGCCCCCCGGCACATCATCATCTCCCTGTTTTAGTTTGAGCAGTAAATGGTTTTCTCCCTCGGCCAAAGGGACTTCAATTGAATAGGTCCAGTCCTGTTGAGAGATTTTTACTACATCTACCGGAATTTCAACGTTCGGAATTTGATCCGAAGTCACCACAAGTCCTGTGATAACATTGATAAACTCCAAGGGGAGATGTACGGATCCCGACACCACTACAGTGGGGTTTTCGGTATAAGACATATAGTCAGGTGAAGCAACCCCTAAAACAAGTTGGTCGGGGTCAAATCTAACATCCAATTCTGCGTATGCACTTTCACCATTGGGTGTTACAACATATAGATCAAATAGGTGGCGAATAGCCGATAGTGTAACTGTCTTTTGAAAACGCGAAACTGTGTCTGTTACACGAATTAATTCGAGCGGCTCGCCTTTTAATGTTACGACTAAGGTTTCCATTGGCCAGAAACTATGAATTTCGCCGGTAATTTCTCGCACCGGATCTTCTCCTGTTTCGGGAGTTATTTTAAAATCAAAAATTCCCGCGCCTTCTGAGCTTTGTATCAACATCGTTTCTGTTGCTTCGTTACCGTACTGGTCAAAGGCAACCAGAATATATTCGTTAGGTCCTTTAACGACAGGGACGACTACACTATATTTATTTCCATTCAGTTGAATGGGTATATCACCAGAGGCGGTTTTTGCAAAAGCACTTATAATTGTATGGCCTTCAGGTACATTTAGTGTGCCCGTGATATTGAAGCGATCGGAGGTTTGATAAAAATCGTAATCGTCGAATAGAAATCCAAATCCTTCAATAGATCGTCTAAATATGTAAAAGTCTTGTGTGATGCTATTTCCTGAGTCGTCTACTGCCGTAACATAAAATATATTCTCCCCTACTGATAAAGGTAATTCTATTGAAAACTTTTCGTTCACTAATGGCAGTAATAATTCTATATCACCGTAACTCACTGTGGCTTTTTTAATTCCACCTGGATCTCTTATTGTTCCAGTGAAGGTGAATGTGGCATCCCTTGTGTCAAGGTAATTTGGAGCGATAATTTGCGGTGGAGTGACATCCACATAAGGAACGTAACCAGAGCAAAAGTAGTTGAAGCTCATTTTATCTACAGCATCAGCGTCGAAAACGACTATGCTTGAACTTTCGAGCGAAATTGACCTCGCTAAAAGCCCGCCGGTAATTTCCGATTGATTTTTTAACACAGCATTTGATTGGCTACGAATAAATGCATAGGTTCGGCTGCCGCGTGCATACTCTGAATTTCCAAATGTATAGATAGAAATACGCGAAGGATCCTTGGTGTTTTCATTTATTTTAAAATTTAATGGAATACTAAAATTATCTTGAATAAATAAGGTAACAGGGCCTTCACCAATAACATCTATTTTTGCATTCGCTTGTGCAAAAAAGTGGTTTACCCAGTATTCACCGGGTGGTAAACGCAGTGTACTTTTGCTCCCTAGTGATAATGAGTCTATTGAATAAGAGCTGCGTTGCACAAAAGTAGCGGTAGCATTTTTACCCAATGTAAGCTGACCAAAATAAGACAAGTTTTCGTCACCGATTGATATAGTCTGATTTTCAGGGATGATCACATTTCGCGTTGTCCATGTGTCTTTTTTATCAATTTGTAAACCATCTAAAGGCGTTCCTGCGGCGGTACATTCTTGCTTTCCACAGGTCTTAAGCCCGGAAGTTGAATCTCTCGTAACGATGGGTGTGTTTAATCGAGTGCTGTATGGGTGGATTAATCGGGAATTTTTTCCAAAGTTAATTGATCCGTCCGTTCCGTGTGTTTGTAATCCATTTTGAAAAATATTACTGCAGTAAGGTGTCGCGGAAAAACTCATTGGTGCAATAAATAAGGAAAATAGAATGGCGACCGCAAGTTGGACTATGTTGATTTTATGATTTTTTTTATATGAGCTTAGGTTACTTATGTGCGATTCCGTATAGAACTTTTTCATACAAGCTCCTTACTATGGTGACGGTTTAGGGGAATGTTAATGAGCTTAATTAGTGTACTCATCTTAAAGTTTCATTGCCTTGCTTAGTCATTAATTGTTGAAAATTATGGCGTATAAAACTTATTTTTCCTTAACCTTATCTGTGATAAATTTCTGTCAGAAATAAACATCCCAATTTTTAGATAAAGATTAATTTCTGTCATGAAAAAATCGTCCCGCATTATTGACTTCTCTTTACCTTCGCATGAAGTTGCTCGCCAACTGATAGGTGCAACCTTTACAGTTGATGGTGTCGGCGGAATCATTGTTGAAACTGAGGCTTATGATCAAACTGACCCCGCTTCACACACCTTTGTAGGAAAAACTAAACGCAATGCTGCTATGTTTGGGTCACCCGGATGTGCATACGTTTATCGCTCTTACGGTATCCACTGGTGTTTGAATTTTGTATGCGAAAGCGAAGGGCATGGAGCAGGAGTTTTGATTCGCGCGATTGAGCCTACTATTGGCTTGAGTATCATGGAGCAGAGGCGCAACACTAATAATGTTCGTTTATTATGTTCGGGACCGGGTAAGTTGGGTCAAGCGCTGGCAATCGTGCATGAATTTAATGGCATGTCATTGGATAAACCACCTTTTGAATTAGTCGCAGCAAAAAAAGCGGTAGATGTTGTTTGCGGTCCTCGCATTGGCATTTCAAAAGCAATAGAGTTGCCGTGGCGGTTCGGATTATCCGGTTCGCCGTTTTTAAGTAAACCATTTCGATAATAAATTTTATGAAAGAGAAAAGTATGGATTTATTGCACGTAGATATTTTGCAGCTGATGAATTTCACTGTTCCACCACTAGAGCTTTTTATACGTGGAACGCTTATGTTCTGGTTTCTCTTTTTGGTGTTTCGATTAATCCTAAGACGCGATATAGGATCTGCCTCAGTCACTGATTTCTTGTTTGTGGTTATTCTTGGTGATGCCGCGCAAAACTCCATGATCGGCGAAGGCACTTCGGTATCAGATGGAATAGTATTGGTGTCGACGTTGGTAATGTGGAATTACATCATAGATGCATTAAGTTATCGCTATCCTAAACTTGATCGGCTTTTAGCGGCGCGCAAATTGTGTTTGGTTCGCGATGGAAAGCTACAGCGCAAAAATCTCCGCAAAGAATTCATTACGGTAGATGAGGTGTTTGAAAAAATTCGCGAGGCTGGGTTAGAGCGTCTAGACCAGGTTAAATTGATGCATATGGAGGCTGACGGTGAGATCAGCGTGATTGAACAAAAAAAATAATTATTTATTTTTATTAGCTTTTTTCATGAGCTAGCTGCGCCCAAAATGCATTTAAGATTGGGCTTTTCAAACGTTTTTCCATCACGCAAATTCCCATGGAATAGGGGCCTAAATCCGGTTGCAATATAAAAGGTTCAACACGTTCAGAGAGTGGGCTGTTATCCACTACAATTTTTGGTAATACTCCCACACCAAAACCCAAACTCACCATGCTTACAATTGCTTCATTGCCTTTTACTTCTGCGTAGATATTCGGTTTGATTTTTTGTTGCTCAAACCAATTATTCAGACGTTCACGTACTAAACCTTCCTCCGAAATAATCATCGGAATTTTTTGCCAGAACTCTGAAGTGTCGATTGCAGGTGCTTGCCAGTTGGGATTATTTTTCGGCGAAATAAAAATCATCGGCGAGGGTGTTATAGGTTTGTAACTAATCCCGGTGGGCATTTTGTCCGGCTTTGCGGTGATCGCGATATCTTCGTAACCAGCAAGCACTCGTTCGATAGATTGCGCGGGGTCGCCGGTGTGCAACTTGATCGCAATACCGGGATGCTTAACGCGGAATTCGGTGAGGATGTCATATAAGAAGCTGTAACTCGCCGTCACCGAACAATAAATGCTGAGCTGCCCATGCAGTTGATCCGCCTGCGCAATCAACGACTCTTGATAAGTCTCCCATTGTTGTAACACTTCTTTGGCAAATTGCAGGTAGCTTTGGCCTTCATGCGTGAGCGCTACAGAGCGGTTATCGCGTTCGAACAAACTTACCCCCAAGTCGTCCTCAAGTTGTTTGATATTGCGACTCAGTGTTGACGGACTCACATGGCAGGCATTGGCGGCGCGGCCAAAGTGCAGGCTGCTAGCAAGGGCGCAGAAGAGTTTGAGTTTGGTGATATCCA
>CBHTVU010000203.1:0-7570 GCA_966096785.1 uncultured Gammaproteobacteria bacterium
TGGCGAGTGAATGGTACTTCGCGCCGAATTCCATTATCGGAATTGGCTTGTTCAAAATCGATGTGAAGGAGTCTGTTCAAGGTTATCAGGAGCAACATAGATTTGTTGACCTGGATGGTATCGACCGTGGCAATACCGGCACTATCTGGGCATCTAGAAATGCGGGCGCCTCCTCGCTAACCGGCCTGGAGATTGGTTACAAACAGCCCTTCACTTTCCTGCCCGGAATATTGGGTTCAACCGGCATCGAAGCTAACTACACCTATTCCAAAAGTGAGTCTTCCGATTCAGATATTGAAGGCCAGGTTATGCCCCTGCCCTCGAACTCTAGAAATCAATCCAACTTAATCCTTTGGTACGACAAGAGCGGTCTGAACATTCGCTTGGCCTATAACTGGAAAAGCGCAGAGTACCAAGGCATTCGCGGTTTGAACTACAGCGGTGCACCCGTGCAATTCGGCTCATGGACGGAACCAACGGCCTACCTGGATTTATCCGTAAGTTACTGGCTGAACGAGCACATCAGTTTCAATCTCAACGGCACTAACCTTACCGAACAAGACCAGCGTGTTTATTCGCAATATTCCGACCAGCTACAGCAGCTGAACGTGCAGGAGCGCCGCGTTTCAGCGGGCGTAACCTTCACCTTGTAACAACAAATAACCATTCCAAAGCCGCAATGGGTGAAGACCTTTGCGCTAAGGCTGAGCGCCCAACCAAGGCGCCAATAATAAATTGAATTGGAGTTTACATATGAAACTTAAGTTATGTTACCTGGCAGTATTTACGAGCATGCTGATGCTACAAAGTTGCGGCGGTGGCGGGTTGGCGAACGACCAAAAAGATACAGACACCATGCGCCCTGAAGCCGGAGTTGAAGATACCTCAGCTCGTCCGCGTCCACCCGAAAATGCTGCCGTCATTACGACAGATGCTCACTACATTTACGACGTGAGTAAAAATCCTGTTCTATTACGCGGCATTAATCTTGAGTACGGCAACAATCCTACTACCCGCATCGACGGGATTACCGCGATTAAAACTACCGACTCAAATGTGGTGCGTTTGGTTATTGACGAAAACACCACCGACATACAACTTGAAGCAGCTCTATCCAAAGCGCTGGACGCTAAGTTAATCAGCATTATTTCATTCGCTGACTCCACAGGAAAACTGGCAGGCTCTGAAGATGGTAATTATCTCCTCGGCATAGTCGACTCTCTCTGGCTGAAAAAATGGGCGCCGGTCATAGCCCAAGATCGTTTCCAATCAAACATCATGATTAACATTGCGGATGGCTGGGGGCCTAATGATATTTTTCATGCGGAAAGCCTTGGGTACAAAGGCTATATCGATACCTACAAAGCACTGATTCGACGCTTTCGCGATGCCGGTTGGAAAGTGCCCATCGTTATTGATGCACCCCACAGTGGACAGGATTTCAACGCGTTTTTAAATGGTCGTTCCCGTGAACTTATGGCAGCGGATGATGCAAAAAATTTGGTGCTTGGCGTTCATATTGAAGGCACCAAATGGAATAGCAGCGAGGAAATTTCTAATGCGGCAACTTTGTTATACAACGAGAAGCTGCCCTTCATTGCGACTACCTTTGCAGGTTCAGGTGTTGCTGACGGAGATGATATAGCGGTAGACCAAACCGACGTGCTCAAGAAATCTGCTGGAGATTCGGCTTTAGCATTTAACCTGCCATGGTCCACTACCAGTGATGCCGCTGCCTATTCAACGACCTTGGAGACACCCCTGGATCTTCGAAGCGGTGCAGTTCTTTCTACCTTTGTATTCCTGGATAAAATCTATTCCGAATATATTCCGAACGGGTTGGGCAATTTTGTTCCGTCAGGTAAAACCGGTTTTGCCATGTACGTAAGGGATATCAACGGCAATACACTCAGAGCAGGTACCACGGTTGCGAAAGAGTTGAGAAGTAATCAGTGGGGCAAAATCAGTTTCACGCTGCCGGCGTCAAAAGCAGATATTGATCCTGCTAATTATTTAAACGGTTCAACTGATATAGATTTGAGCCAAATTCAAAAGGTTGGTGTTCAGGTTATCGCCAATGGCAAACCCGAAAATATAAAGGCAGATGTAAAATTTGATGACCTGACAATATTTCCAGGCGCACCACCAGCTACGCTCGCATTCAAATCTAATTTTGATAGTGATGCAGATGGCTGGAGTGATGCAGGATGGGGAGGACTGACAAGTGTTACGGTTGAAAACGGTTCACTCGCACTCTCACCAAGTGGTAGTTGGGGGTTTGCCATTGAAAGCCCTGGTTGGAAATCGCAATTAAATTTGCCGAAAATTGATTTCAAACAAACTGTGTTTGTGACACTTCGTATGTACATACCGGCATCTTATACCGGTGAAAATTTTGCGATGAATGTATGGGGTCGTTTTGGCGATTGGAGTATTGAAACAAAAACGGATGTTGATACCAGCACTTGGAAATTGGGTGAGTGGAACGATATTAACGTGACGCTTAAATGGAGTGAAAATGCTGACGTATCTACCCCTCAGAATATAGGTTTTCAAATTGGAGGATTTAGTTCAGCTAAAACTGAACCCATCTTGATTGATTCAATAACTGTAATGCAGCAAGAATCTCAAAAGATGAAAACTATTACCGCATTGCAATATGAATCGAGATTTACCAAAACAGTGGAAACCTTTGCTCAAAACTGGAATACAAAAGCTCTGGTGGAGCAGGTAGATGGCGAACTACATATTACCCCTGAATGGAAAAATGACTCAGGCGTAGAAACGGATGATGTTGTTGTATTAAAAGCTGATATCAATAACATTAACGAAATTGATGTGTCTGGCCCTATAACCTATAAAGTTAGAATCTTTGTTCCTGCTAGTTATGCCGGTAGTAATTTAGATTTCGAGGTTTTCACACAAGACAATAACTGGGGACACGATATGCAATTCCCTGGTCGTCATCTGACCATTGCGGACTTTACACCCGGTGCATGGACGAGCTTTACATTTACGCCAACCGACGAGGATTTCCCGGTTGGTTTTGCACGCACCCAAAGCCTGCGTCATTTCGGCTTTAGGTGGAAAGGAGTTAATTTCAATAAAGATGTTGTCAAAATCGATGACATTCAGTTGTACGGCAACAAGCAAGTCGTTGACGCCATGCCAATTTTGAGAGTGGATTTTTCAACCCAAGCTCAATATGACGCGTTCAAATTCGATTTTGCTTCCGGTGCATTTACCGAGTCAGCACTTGCAGACGCCAAGTTTTCGGAATGGAAAATTATCCCATTCGGCTGGACCGCAACATCATGGAAAGGAAACACCGGTGATCGCGCAGTGCTGGATATTTCAAAAGCTGAAGACATCGTTGATCTAACCCTGCGCGGTGAAGAAATCGTGAATGGTTTATTTGGTATTAAAAACACCAGTCTACCGGCTGCAGTTTCTCCCCTTAAGTAATATTACTGTTCAAAAATTTAAGCCCGGCCAAGCGCCGGGTTTTACCCAAACAACTCACTACCTAGCCTAAATTTGTTAGGTAAATTCAGAACTGATTGTGATCAAGCACCGCATTATTCATAGACTCCATGTAATTGACCCCGGCTAGCCGGGGTTTTTTTATGCTTGTAATTTCAATTTAATACCCATCTGGGTATAGTTCGTGCATTTCTCATTTCACACCTCCCCCGCTTAAGGAACATTCATGTCTGCAAAGCTCCAAGCACAAGCCTTACGTCTCGAAAACTGGATTAAAAATGATGCGATTCCCCTTTGGCTCGCACGCGGAATCAATCCCGAAAATGGTGTCAATTACGAGCGTTTGCTTCCCAGCGGCGAAATTGACCTTGAGTCCAGCGTGCGGGTTCGTGTGCAAGCTCGCCAGGCATTTTTCTTCGCCGCTGCGGCAGATCGTGGTTGGTGCGATACAGGCAAAACTGTTGCTCAGCGTTTGCTAGCCTTCGTCCAGAAAAATGCGGCTCACCCAACTTCCGGCGGTGGCTACACTCATCTGCTCAATCATGCATACCAAGTGGTAGATACCAAACAAGACCTATACGATCACGCGTTTTTCCTACTGGCCAACGCTTGGGTTTATCGTGTAACCGGCGATAATTCTGCACTTCAGGAAGCCGAAAACCTGGTGGCGCATCTGGATGCAAAATTCGGTTCCCTGGTAGGCGGTTGGATTGAAGGTGATTACAAATATGCCTGCCGTCGCCAAAACCCGCACATGCATTTATTTGAAGCCTTTCTGGCACTTTACGATGCAACCAATGACGCAAAATGGTTGGCTCGCGTCGGTGAACTATTTGCTCTTTTCCAAACCCGATTCTTCGATGCCGAGAAAAAAGTTCTGTTCGAATTCTTCAACGAAGACTGGACACTTTGCGCCGATGCAAAAGGCGAAGTCGTTGAACCAGGCCATATGATGGAATGGGTTTGGTTATTGGATTGGTACAGTCGTCGTAGTGGTCGCCCGGTGGATTTCTACACGAGCGCACTCTATGAAAAAGGTTTGCAAATCGGCATGGATAAATCCGGTCTGCTTTTTGACGCCGTTGCGCCAGATGGTCGCGTCTTAGATCCGAAAAAGCGCTGCTGGGGCATTACCGAATTAATCAAAGCGAGTTTGGTACAAATTCGCGCTGGCCATTCGGATGCCGAAGCCATTGCCATAAAAGGCGTTGATGATTTATTCACCTATTACTTGTGCGCAAGCACTCCGGGTTCCTACGTAGACCAGCGCGGTGCGAACGATGAAATTGTTGTAGATGTTGCACCAGCAAGTACGCTTTATCACTTGATCGTGGCCGCGTTTGAGCTGATTGATCACTGTAATGGGGTTTACGGTAAATAACCCCCGCTTACCCTGAGCTTGTCGACATCTACGTTCTACTTCGCCGTTCGTCCTGAGCTTGTCGAAGGGCCCATACAAAACCCTTCGACAGCCTCAGGGTGAACGGAGAGGGGCGAACAAGATTTCTGATATATGAAAAACAAAAAAAGGGGCTTCTGCCCCTTTTTTATCAATGATGATTAGCATCTCACTACTGCGCAACCACCTTCACCGGCGCGGTACTTTTGCGAATAATAAATTCTGTCGGCAGCACACACTCCGTTTGACTCAGCGGCTCTCCTTCGATAATCCGCAACAACATATCCATAGCCATCTTGCCCATTTCTTCGGCAGGCTGAGAAATGGTGGTCAGGCTCGGGTCGCAATATTTAGCGTAGGCGATATCGTCAAAACCGGTAACTGACATATCTTCGGGAATGCGAATCCCCTGGGCTTTGAGAGTTTGCATGGCGCCAATGGCCATTTCGTCGTTCATCGAAAAAATCGCTGTGGGGCGGTTTTTCATATTGCAGAATTGGAAGGCCGCGTTCAAACCAGACCACATGGTGAAGTCACCTTCGGCAACCAAATCCCTTTCAAAGGGAATATTCGCTTCGGCCAAAGCCTCTTTGTAGCCCTGCAAACGATCAATAGCGTGGGGGTTATCCTTCAAGCCAGATATCACACCAATACGTCTGTGGCCGAGCGAAATCAAATAGTTCACCATGCTCTTTGCAGCACCACGGTTATCAATACGAATTGCGGGGCCAGTGGTGTATTCGCAGCCACAAGCGTTCACGCAAGGAACATCCGGCGGCACGCTATTTTGGCTTTTCTCGGAACTCGGGCGTAACTGGACTATGCCGTCAGCAAGGCGTGTCTCTACCCTGCGAATATATTCTAGCTCCCGCTCCGGTGTTCCGCGCGTGTCGCCGAGCAATACTGCATAACCCTTTTGGTGAGCCCGATCTTCCAATGCGCGAATGAATAACGAGTAGAAAGGGTTGGCGATATCCGGCACCAAAACCACAACCGCATAGGCACGAGCCGAACGAAAG
Source organism: uncultured Gammaproteobacteria bacterium (assembly GCA_966096785.1). GTDB lineage: Bacteria > Pseudomonadota > Gammaproteobacteria > Pseudomonadales > Cellvibrionaceae > Cellvibrio. The sequence continues at coordinate 5,902 of CBHTVU010000203.1, forward strand.
TTACGTGCAAGCATGTTGGGCTTATAACCCACCTGCGCTATGGCGGCATGGACTTTGGCCAAACTGTCGTTGGAGACTTTTTCAGGCATGCTGAGCGCGCGGGATACGGTGGCAACAGAAACACCGGCTAGACGAGCAACGTCGCGGATACTAGACATAGATTGTCTCTTATTAAAATAATCATTTTTATTAAGGGTTTTTACGGTTTTGAGCACGCATGTAACAGGATGAGATTATAGCCGTGTAAATACACACTGTATGCCAGCATTATTTACCATATGTAACTGAAATTTACTGGTAAATCGCACTGTAACCGATTACATTACACAGCTAGTGATTTCGTCAAAAGCTTAATGCGTTGGATAAATTGGAAAGTCATTAATACAGGTCGATCTTTATAAGGATGTAACCGATTAATTTAATCTATCCTTCCACCAACGATTAGCGCACGAGTCCATATAAAAACCCGTAAGGGAAAACATAATAAGCGGAACCTGAAATGAACCTCCCGTTGCTCGACATTATTATTGTTATCGCATTTATCTGTTCGACAGTCTGTGTAGGTTTTTGGGTATCGGCCCGCGCCTCCAAAGATATGAAAAGCTACTTTTTGGGCGGCAATAAACTCAAGTGGTACATGCTTGGTCTTTCCAACGCATCGGGTATGTTCGATATCTCCGGCACCATGTGGCTGGTGTATCTGCTATTCGTGTATGGCTTGAGCAGCGTCTATATCCCTTGGCTGTGGCCCACTTTCAATCAAATTTTCCTGATGATTTTCCTCGCCACCTGGTTAAGGCGCAGCGGCGTTATGACGGGGGCCGAGTGGATCATCTTCCGCTTCGGCGATGATCGCGGCGCACGTCTATCTAACATCATAGTGGTTGCATTCGCCCTGGTCGGCGTAATTGGTTTTCTCGCTTACGGATTTATCGGCATAGGCAAATTTGCATCAGTATTCTTCCCATGGAAGCTCTCAGACGACCCGCATTTGAACGACGTTTATTATGGCCTCGGCATGACCGCCATCACCACTTTCTACATCATTAAAGGCGGTATGTTCTCGGTAGTGTTTACCGAAGTGTTTCAATTTATCGTGACCACAATCGCAAGCGTGGGTGTAGGAATAATCGCGATGAATACCGTCTCACCAGAAACTATTGCAGCAATTGTTCCGCAAGGTTGGGACAGCCTCGCAATTCATTGGAATTTGCAAGTAGATTGGGCAGGCAAGTTGGATGCGGCCAATGCAAAAATTGCCGCCGATGGATATTCACTGTTCGCCATCTTTTTTATGCTGATGATTTTCAAAGGCATTTTATTAAGCCTCGCAGGCCCTGCTCCCAACTACGACATGCAACGCGTGCTCTCCACACAATCTCCGCGCGACGCCGCAAAAATGAGTGGCTTCGTCACCGTCGTACTTATGTTTCCGCGTTACATGTTGATCGCCGGTTTAACCGTTATTGCGCTCGCCTTCTACATGAACGATTTGCGCGGTATGGGCCCGAATGTGGATTTCGAACAAATCCTTCCATTTGTGCTGAAAAAATTATATTCCCAGTGGTTTGTTAGGTTTATTGATTGCAGGTTTACTCGCCGCTTTTATGTCTAACTTCGCCGCGACAGTGAATGCAGCGCCCGCCTATGTTGTGAATGATATTTACAA
>CBHTVU010000204.1:0-7516 GCA_966096785.1 uncultured Gammaproteobacteria bacterium
TCAAAAAAAAGGAAATTCACTTTTTTTAAACAGGAAATAAGTTTGCCAGATTTTAAGCTTGCGCTTGTACAAGCGGGTTTTGCATCGGTAAATTGGTGTTTGATGGGCCTGTTAATTTATACGCTGCTGCTCGGAAAAATATCCTACCCTACGGTGTTGGGAATTTTGTTACTGTGTAGCATCGCAGGCGCAATTACTCATGTTCCGGCGGGACTCGGCGTCATAGAAACTATCTTTGTAGCAATGCTCAGCCACCATATTTCCAAAGGTACAATTATTGCGGCGCTTTTGGGCTACCGAACAATTTATTTTTTGCTTCCTCTGCTATTCGCAGCATTGCTATATCTAATACTCGAAATACGAAATAAGAAGAAAGAGAAGAAGTGACTCATACTGCACATAACACAGCAGCTAATCTAAACTAAATATTTGTATTGGCGTGATTCCAAACACGACTCACACCTTTAAAATATAAAGTTAAACGTAAAATAATGGTTATTAGTTTACTTTTGTGGGATTGTCGCTAGGTGGACTGCAATCAACATAACCTGCAGTATGAGCGCAGTCTGTGCGCAGTCCATAAACAACAAAAGCGATAGCTGCAAGGCATAACAAACTAACAAACACAATTAAAGGTTTTGAAAGTTTCATAAAATATCCATCCTAAAAATTAAAAGCTTTTTTGAATTGTTCTTCAGCAAGGTTAAATCCATATCCTCTCCCTCCCTGAATAACTTATACCTTTTAAGTAACATGTATAAGGGACATGAAAATCCACTTTAAAAATTTATTTCGTTAGAATTTAATTGAATACGTGCAGAGTATTTAGCTGCCGCGCGCTTGTAATTTTGACGATGGCGATCAAATTCAATGTCATCCGAATCATATTCAAATCGAGATGCCTTTTTTATTTTGCGCGACATTAATTTTCTCGGTTGTTCGCCCATAGTATGATGTAGTTTAGTACTATACACATCGCTACCGCTCGTTATATTTCTGTTCATTAATAAACTCCTGACATTTAACATATTTAGATACTACTTATAGCACCATCACTAAAAATATTAGTGAAAAGCTACTCATTGCTCCGTGCGCTACCTAGCTTAAAATTAACGTGATTTGATGCGCCGCAAAACCACCTCTGATGTGCGCTGACGAACAGATGGAGAGACCGACGAAGCTTTACTTTCTGCTTTAGATCGGAGTTGTTGAACAACACTATTCTTGATTCACACAGTACATTAACCAGCATCAGAGGTATTATTAATATGTCCACTCAAGCAGAAACACTTAAATCAACATTAATCACCGCTGGCAATGAAATTAAAGACGCCTCCGTTGACATATCAAAAGAGTTCAAAACATTCATCAGCGATATTGAAGTTCTATTAAAAGAAACAGCTTCACTTTCGGGTGAAGATTTGGATAAAGCTAAAGTCCGCATTTCAGAACGAATCGATCTTGCCAAAAGAACACTTGGGGATGCCAACCGCTCTCTTATCCAACAAGCGCGTCAAACTGCGGAGTACACCAACCAATACGTGCATGACCAACCATGGACAGTGCTAGGTGCAGGCGTAGCCCTGAGCTTTTTATTTGGTTTGCTGGTTGCACGTCGCGGTTAATCCGCTGTAGATAAAGCCCGTTTCAAAATCATTCGTTCAGTGGTTTTGAAACGGGCTTATTTTTTGCTGCATAAATATAAATTATATGGATAGAAAATTTGGAAAGTAGAATTTACTTGAGTCAACAGAAAAGTAGGTAAGTAGAATTGAATACCTCCCCTAAGCGGGGAGGTATAATTTTAAGATGGGAATATAAAGGGGAAAAATTACTTCAATTGCATATCATTTTTAACTGATTTTACTCCGCCCACACCAGACGCTACGCGAACCGCTGTATTGATATCAGCTTGTGAATGCACGAAGCCACTCAGTTGCACAACACCTTTAAACGTTTCTACATTTATTTCGCTAACTTTCAATGTATCTTCTTTCAAAATTGCCGCTTTAACGCGTGTAGTGATTACGGTGTCATCTACATATTCGCCAGTGCTTTCTTGTTTGCTGGTAGACGAACAAGCAACTACAGCAACCAAGGCAAAAATCATAAACAATCCGGAAAAAAATCTATTAAAATTTTTCATATATATCTCCAAGGTTATTAGTTTTAATGCAAAAGTTGTATTCATACAACTGATGCAAACATTAACCTTGCGCCTAAAGTGAATCAGTTCGTTGGCGTACAGAGAGTACTGGCAGCATATTATTCGTCATTATTTTTGCGAACTCGTCTGCAGGAAGTGGCGAGCTCAAATAGTGTCCCTGTGCTTCAGTGCACCTATGTTTGCGCAAGAATGCCAATTGTTCAGCAGTTTCTACTCCTTCTGCCAACACACGTTGCTTTAAATTTCTCGCCATTGCAATCATGGCACTAACGATAGTTGCGTTGTCCGAATCGTTAGTTAAATCGCGCATAAACGATTTATCAATTTTCAACGTATCGACGGGAAAACGTTGTAAATAACTAAGGCTGGAATAACCCGTTCCAAAATCGTCAATAGATAATTGCACACCTATGGATTTTAAAGATTCCAAAATATTGATAGACAAGTCCGCATCGCGCATAAGAATTGTTTCGGTAAATTCCAGCTCCAAATAATAGGGAGGTATACTGCTCTCCGCCAAAACCTGATTTATACCTTCCAAAAAATATTTATGTTTCAATTCCGCCGCAGTAATGTTTATTGATATCGGAAGTATTCGGTAGCCTTCTTTCAACCAAATTCGCAATTGATTGCATACTTCTCGTAATACCCAACCACCTATCGCCACCACCAAACCACATTCTTCTGCAATCGCCAGGAAATCTGTTGGCTGGACTAAACCCTGCTGCGGATCATTCCAGCGAATCAGCGCTTCAGCACCAATAATAGTGCCAGACGCAATATCCACCTTCGGCTGATAGTGAAGTACAAATTCCTGGCGCTTTATGGCACGACGTAAACTTGCCTCAATAAATGCACGCTGTACTGCACGTGTATTCATTTCCATTTTAAAGAATTGAAAATTATTGCGGCCTAGTAATTTTGCGTGATACATAGCAGCGTCTGCATTCTGCATAAGCACTTCTGCGTTTTCTCCGTCACCCGGGTAAACACTGATGCCCATACTTAGAGATACATGTAATTCATGTACACCTATGTAATGCGGCTCTGAAAACGCCGTAAATAATTTTTCTGCAGTGACCGCTGCATCTTGCGGCCGTTCAATTTCGGTTAATAGAATAACAAATTCATCACCGCCCTGACGACACACCGTGTCCGTAGCACGCACACAACTAACAAGGCGTTCTGCTACAGACTTTAAAAGCTCATCACCTACAGCATGACCTAGCGAATCGTTAATATGTTTAAAATAATCTACATCTATAAATAAAAGTGCAACCTGAGAAATATTACGATAGGCCAAACCAATTGCTTGTGAAAGACGCTCAGTCAATAACATGCGGTTAGGTAAGCCAGTGAGAAAATCGTGCTGTGCCAGATGGGTCATTTTAACTGCTAGAGAGCTGGACTCGCTCGCATCATGGAACACAACTATTGCCCCCGTCACTTTTCCTTCTTGATCACGAATGGGAGTGGCGGATTTTTCGATGGGAAGCTCAGAGCCATCTGCTCGCATTAAAATGACATCGGACTCTAATTTCACTGAACTATTTTTTTCGATGGCAAACAGAGCGGGATTAGGTGCGGTTACGCGTGTGTTGCGATTAATGATTTTAAACGTTTCAGCAAGCGGCCTTCCTAATGCGTTTTCTCTCGCACACCCGATAAGAATTTCAGCAGCATGATTCATATAAATAATGTCGCCCACCGAGTCAGTGGTCAATATGGCATCTCCGATAGAATTCAACGCTACATTAGCGCGAGCTTTCTCTTCGTTCAGGGCTTTTTCCTGTGCCTTGATAATTAAATCTTGCTCTTTTTGCTGTGCAAGATAGCGCATTGCCCTGGGTAGCCAGTAGGTATGAATTTGCGATTTAGGTAGGAACTCGTGCGCACCTTTGGCAATAGCTTCCTGTGCGTAACTTTCATCCTCGCCCACAACTAATATGCGCGCGTGAGGTGCTGCTAATAAAATCTGCTGAACAGGATTGGAACTTACGTTTTCAACCGATGCCAAATCCACCATGACTATGTCAATAGCATGTTCCATTTGGCGTAAAAATTCGGTCCCCTCCGCAAGTGAATGCGTGCAATCAAGTTGATAGGGACTGCCTTCTACGCAAGTCAACGCAGCCCAAATTGTCTCTGCATCAATGGGGTTACTTTCAATAAGTAAAATACAGGTTCGATTACGACTTTGCATTAAAGTTACCAAGTTTTTATAAAGCAAAACTTATAGTCTGCGTAGAGACCTGATTGATTCAATTGAAACAACAACCTAAATTGGGTAAGTATGATCTCACGCTCGCATATCCAGTTCAGTTTGTCCGCGTAATTGCGTTACCAGCCTATTATTCAACCACATCTAACTCAGTGCGTTGACGTACATAGCTTTCAACAAAGCGGGCTGTCGCGCCACTTAAAAATTGGTAACTGCCCCCCAATAATGCACGCGATTAATTCAAAAAGAAAAATTAGATCTAAAACTACCTGCTAAAAAGCTGCCCTATCCTGCATTTGTCGGTTAGCAGTTTTAAGCCTAGTCAGTTATCAAGATAAGTCCACGCAATTTTAAAAAAGTATTTAAAAATAGGTTCAACAGATTCATTGTTATCGTCATTAAATTATTTTTAAACTGATATAGTTTAGGTGCCATAAACGGGTGTTAAGCTGATATTTCAACATTATTAAAATAATTCCCCATTGTTATTATTTAAACCTTCTTAACGTTGGGTGTCGTACATATTTAAATTTTTTTTCACAATAATATTTGCCACGAAAGTGTAAGAGTTATCTAGCGTAATTTCTTACTTCCTTTTAAGACCAACAAATATTGGAGAGATCAAAATGAACTACGAAACTCGCGATACATACGGCATTTACAAAACTAACGTTCATAACGGCCCTGGCCCACAATTGATGGGTGCAGATACTTTAATTGGCAATGATGTTTACAATTTGGATGAAGAGGATATTGGTGACATCAAAGAAATTATGCTTGATGTGGCCACAGGTGAAATATCTTACGCCGTGTTGTCATTCGGTTCGTTTCTCGGGTTGGGCGAAAAACTTTTTGCGGTGCCTTGGAGCGCTTTGAAATTAGACACTGAAAATAAACGTTTTGTTTTGAATGTTACAAAAGAGCGTTTACAAAGTGCACCAGGATTTGACAAAGATGATTGGCCAGACTTGGCGGACCCGACCTTGGCAAATGACATACACACTTATTACGGAACCAAAGTTGTTTAAATGCGTTGAATAGTGCGATTCAATGGAATCGCATTTTTGAATTAAAACCCCCGCATATGCGGGGGTTTTATTTTTCCGAGCACATTTTCAGTAAAAATAGTTTTTTAGAATTCATGGTTTGCAGGATAGTTTGCAGAATTACCATTATGCGTGAGCTAACGAACCGAGCTTGTAGCTACTTATTTTTACTCTACAAGCTCTAGAGTTCAGCTCTTCTATCCACATAAATATTTCCGGAGGTTTTATGGAAACTCAAATTACTCAGAGCATACCAAATGATTACAACGGAGATTCAGCCTTTCTAGCTTTAAACTCTAAAGTCAGCGCCGTTTCCTGGGGAGCAATTTTCGCAGGAGCGGCTGCCGCAGCTGCCTTGTCACTTATTCTATTAGTGCTGGGTACCGGCCTCGGAATGTCAGTTGTCTCACCCTGGAGCCAAAAAGGTATTAGCGCCACCAGCTGGAGTGTAACAACAATTTTATGGATTACATTCACAGCCATAATGGCATCCGGAATTGGTGGTTACATCGCAGGCCGTTTACGTGCGCGTTGGGTAGCAACACATTCAGACGAAGTCTATTTTCGTGACACCGCACATGGCTTTTTAGCGTGGGCCGTTGCAACTTTAATAACAGCCGCCCTGCTAGCATCTGTTATTACAACCGTGGTGGGTACCGCGGTTGAAACTACTGCAGCAATCGCCGGTACTACAGCTGCAGGAACGGCCACCGCCGCGGTAGCAACCCAAGACAGCAGCGAATCAAAATTTAATGTGGACAAATCTTTATCTTATTTTCTGGATTTTTTGTTCCGTAAAAATTCAAACCCGACCGCAACAATACCTGGCACGCCAAATACTACTTTACCCGCAATACCCAGTGATCCTGAGGCAAACGCTGCGGCAAAAGCTGAGATTGCCCGAATATTTGTAAATGCACTCACAGAAGGAAAATTACCTGCTGCAGACCTCACTTACACCGGCGAACTGCTTTCACAACAAGCAGGTATTAGTCAACAGGATGCAGAAAATCGTATTACAGCAACATTCAACACTGTGCAAACCAAATTACGCGAAGCTGAAATCGCCACAAAAGCCGCAGCTGATAAAGCGCGTAAAGCCACAGCTTACGGTTCACTCTGGCTATTCGTATCGCTATTGATTGGTGCTTTTGTAGCTAGCTTGACCGCTATTTACGGTGGTCGTCAACGCGATCTGTAAAACGTAATTAAACCTTAACAGCAGGAGACATATCATGCGCTCAATTCTTTTATATCTGCTCGGAATACCTATTCCCATCATCATTTTAATCGCTCTGTTTGTTCACTAAAAGTATTTAACAAGAGGAAAAGATTATGGCAACTGCAAAAAAAATACCCCGCGAAGCGGCGCCCAAACCAAAAGAAGCTACCAGCTTATTACGTGCGGACCATAAACTCGTGAATGATTTATTCGCCGAGTATGAAAAAAGCCGTTCAAATGTGAGAAAAAAACAAATCGTCAGCATGATTTGTAAGGAGCTCACTATTCACGCGCAAATTGAAGAAGAAATTTTTTATCCTGCTGTGAAAGCAGCCTTGAAAGATAAAGAATTAATTCCTGAAGCGACCGTAGAACATGCAACGCTGAAAGATCTCATTGCGCAAGTAAAAGACGTTGATCCAGATGGTGAAATTTTTGATGCAAAAATTAAAGTTTTATCTGAGTACGTAAAACACCACGTGAAAGAAGAGCAAAACGAAATTTTTCCAAAAGCTAAAGATTCTTCATTGGATCTCGTAGAAATTGGAGCTCAATTAGCTGAACGGAAAGCTGAATTAAGCGAGAAGTACAAGTAAGCATTTTGTTAGTTAAATTAAAAGCCCTTCTCTGAAGGGCTTTTCTGACTGTACCTACAATAACTTAATTGGGGAAAATCATGATGATCTCAAGGCAACACCAGGAATATTCTGCTCGTTTTGGATTAAAGAAAGCTCTTAACGATGTTGAAACAGCGCAACGAATTGCGGAGGCTAAATATCGCTCATTGGTAGGTCGGGATATTATCTACAGTGAAATGGTAGGTATTCACGCACTCATCATGGAGCTGCGTAACTGGGTTA
>CBHTVU010000205.1:0-7509 GCA_966096785.1 uncultured Gammaproteobacteria bacterium
GAGTGAGATGCAACAACACCCTGAACACTTGCACTGCCAATTTGCGCGACAGCGGTGTGCGCCAAGGCACCTAGTGTTAACGAGCCAATAATAGATGTGAGTGTTTTTTTTGAAAAATAAAATGTACGTTGGCTTTTCATAGTTTTTCCTTTTTTATCAAAATTATATAGGCCGCTATGTTGGGCGTAATTTGATTCTAACGGAAATTTTTGAAAAAAAGGAAATTTTAAGGCGCTGCTTCTTTCTGTAACAGGAAATATTAAATTAGATGCCAACCACAAATTGGCGCACGATTCATTGTTTGGTTATTTATTATTAAATGAGAGAATAAATTTATGAATCAATTTCTGTTGTTTCTAGTGTAACGGTGATTTTCTCTCCGTCCCAAATATATTCATAGTGAGTTGTTTGAATAACATCTTTTATAAAAATGGGAGAAAATAACGCATAGCATATTTTATTTTCTATGCGCACAGAATAATAAACTATACCGGAATCATTATTTGCTTTTAGGTTGGCCCCCAATTGCTGCGCCGCTGAATAGTCATTTTTTAAATACCAATCATTGTATTTATAATCATTGCCCCGGATGTCACGCAAATTTGCACTGAATTGAGTTTTCAAACATCGCATACTCAAACGATCGTATTTTAAGCCTTCGACCGCTGAGAAATAACATTGTTGGTGGTAACGTGTTTCTGCAATTGCCGTTTGCACATCTTCTGCTGCGTAATAAATACCGAAATCTCCGTTTGAGAAACGTGATCCCACAGGATTTAAATGTACGAAGGGGCCAAGCGCATAATTACAACCACGAATTCCATATGGCCGCTCCTCAGTAGGAACCCGATTTAAATTCCCTATTTCATTGCGAATACGCGGATTGGTAATTTCCTGGATAGCATAAAGAATTTCGAATTCGTCGTGATTCGCCACATCATCAAATAGTGATCTGGGTGGGTATTTACTGGGAATTAAGCGGTAAGCGGTTTGATTAAAAAAAACCGTTTGGGGAATAGTTTTTATATCTATCAATGAACTATCCAACTCAAATGAACCACGTCAAAAAAAGCAACTCATGAGAATTGACCGTCGCGAGTTGCATCCAGGTGACGATGCACTTCATAGAGCGCGCTCATTAATCCAGAACTTAAAATGTCCATAGGTGCTTTGCCATCAAAGAATTTATTTTTATTTGGCATGCGCAAAAAACCATATTGGTTTTCAGGGTTTTCAAATAATACACGCAGCACAGCGTGTATGTTTAGAAGATAGCTAATGCGCTCCAGCAAATCCGGCGATAGCCGCGCGCTGGCAGGTGCGGCTTGATATTTATGTAGGGTAGAACGCCCCACGCCCAAGAGCGCCATTTTTTCCTTCTCGGAGCATTCCCATTTCTCCATGATATTTAATGCTGTACCAACTGCAGCTTGGGCGGCATTAGCCGGTAAACGTTGGGCTAGAGCACTCATAAATCCTCCGGGGATTCGGCGGTCACCCTGTCTGCAACCGCTATATCTATTGACTAAAACCTACACCTTTTATCCATAATAGAACATTTTATATACCAATGTCTATTTATATGCAAGTCTATTAAAAATCAAGCCGATAATATCTTGGTTGCTATCTCCGCCCCAGGAACCTTTGCTTCTACCAAAAGCACAATCATCAGAACAAATGCCAAGGCCACGCCTATGTACCAAGCTAGCGAAAACCAAATACCATAAGTTTTAAGCGGTGTTATATCTGCCGATATAGGCACTGACCAAGCCGTTATAAGGTCCACGACACCGATAAAAATAAAGAAAGCGAGGAAATAAAGGCCGAATGACCAAACAGCAAAGAGGCAAAGCGCAGACACAGCCAGTAGCGATATGAGTGCTAATTGATTGCGACGCGAGAAAACCAGAGCCTTGACCACGTGGCCGCCATCCAGGGGATAAACCGGAAACAGGTTAATAAGATTAAGCAAAGCACTGATGGATGTGACCAGTCCGCAAAAGTGGCTACCCGTAATTAGGAAAGCCACGTAAAAGCCCGCTGTCATGAGCAAACCATAAACGGGCCCCATCATAGAAATATAAAGAGATTCCCATTGGGTTCGTGCTTTGTCACCGACGGCAATCCCGCCGAAAAAGGGAATCAGGTAAAAACCTTTTGTGGGTATCCCGAACTTTTTCATCGCACGAACATGGCCATATTCATGAAACATAAGCGCGGCCACTAAGGCCAAAGCAAATTCAACGGTAAACATAACGCTGTAGACCGCAACAGACGCACCTACCAAAGCGAGCTTTATGACCTTTAAGCTTTTAAATAACTTGGCGGCAATACCGAGTAGAACAAAACCGCTAGGCTTACCGCTTTGCTCCGGTGCTACCTTCGGTTGTTGACTAAAGAACGCCTTAGCTGCCTCACTAAACTCCGCAGTGCCTGCAATAGGATGTTTATCTTCGGCTTGTAACTCATAACTGATGCTCTGATTTTCAGCATCCAGGATAAAAGTCACGCTGGATTGCCCTAGTTGAGCATCATCAAAACTGTGAATACTGGTGGCCTGCCCCCAAGGTTTTACGGACTTGACTTTGCCATCCAACGTCAACCGCTCCAATTGCAAATCAACATCCAGGGTTATTGCAAAATGATGCTCCAGTGCATCAAACGAAAACAATTCCATAAATTATCTACTCTCTTTAATCACCCTTATTTCGGCGCAAGCCTTACAATAGCGCCTATTATGCCCTGTAAACAAAAGGTTAAACATGCTTAAGATTGGTCAAATGAATCGCTTGCAAGTCATTAAACAAGTGGATTTCGGTTTATTTTTAGATGGTGGAAATTACGGCAATATTCTTTTACCGCGCCGTTATGTTCCTTCCACCGCAAAGATTGGTGATTCTCTCGATGTGTTTATTTATTTGGATTCGGATGACTGCATTATTGCAACTACCTTGACACCAAAAGTGATGGTTGGCCAATGTGCGCATCTCGAAGTAAAAGATGTAAACGCCGTAGGTGCATTTTTAGATTGGGGTTTACCAAAAGATCTACTCGGTCCCTACAACGAGCAACTAAAACCTATGGAAGCTGGTAACAGTTACGTTGTTTACGTTTATCTGGATTCACATACTTCACGCATTACCGCTTCGTCACGTTTGAGTCATCATTTGGAAGAGCGTGCTAACGATTTAAAAATCCAGCAAGAAGTAGATTTAATTATTTGTGGCCGAACAGATTTAGGTTTTAAAGCCGTTATTAATCACACACACCTAGGATTAATTTTTCGCGACAATGCACCGCGCACCTTACTTTACGGCGAAAAATTAAAAGGCTACATAAAAGAAATTCGTCCTGACCGAAAAATTGGTTTGAGCTTGCAACCAGTGAACAGCAAAGTCCGCGATGAACTCACCGATATTATTTTAGATCACTTAAAAGCAAACGGTGGCGAATCAACTCTCACCGATAAAAGCGAACCAGAAGAAATTTATTTTCAATATAAAGTGAGCAAAGGTATTTATAAGAATGCGCTCAGTAAGCTTTACAAAGAGCGGAAGATTTTGATTACGAAGGAAAAGATTACTTTGGTGTAGCTCTGCTCCAAGCAAAATTTCATCAATCAGGGAGTCGTCATCCTCGCGTGCGGGGATCCAGCTTTTGCTTACCTAAATCAAAACCTGGATTTCCTGCGATCTAAAAAAGACGGATCACTTATAAATTTATCCGCCACCCTGCATTAACTTTCTTAAGAATTTCTATTCCTATCTCTAACAAGTTTACATCTTTACACTTGCAAAACTTGCATCTACGTAAGTCTTCGTATAAACTAACTACGAAGACTTACGTATATATCTGTATAGGAACAAAGAATGAGTAACCCAACTCCCGCCGAACTGGAAATACTGCGCATCATCTGGAGCCTTGGTGAAGCCAAGGTCCAGGCAGTAAATGATGAGCTGTGTAAAACAAAATCAGTTGGTTATACGACTACGCTAAAAACCATGCAGATCATGGAACAAAAAGGATTATTAGCGCGAAAAAAGGATGGCAAAAGCCACATCTATTTTCCCGCTGCTGAACAACAAGACACCCAATCATCCATGCTCAACCGCTTGCTGCATTCTGCTTTTGGTGGATCAAAATCAAAATTGGTTATGCAACTGTTAGGCAGCGAAAAAGTCTCCAAAAATGAGTTAAAAGAGATTCAGGAGTTTTTAGCGGAGATGGAGAAAAAGAAATGATTATCCTATCTAGCCTAAGCTTACTGAGCAATGAGATTGTCTATGCAGCAGGCTGGACAATTATTCATTCTATTTGGCAGTGCTGTTTAATTGCATTACTGATTGCAATTAGCTATTCGTTCACAAAAACAACCTCGGCAGCTACACGTTATTGGATAAATGCATTTGGGCTGCTCACTTGTGTTGTTGCAAGTGGTGTAACTTTTTATCTTAATTTTTACAACTCTTCGTTAAATACAATACTTGGTACAACACAGGTAATAAAAGTAAGCCAAAACATATCTCATATTCATGCAAGAAATATTTCTGACACTATGAATCAATATATCAGCCAAATTGTGGCGGTATGGCTGATTGGATTTGCTTTCTATATCAGCAAATACATAACTGAACTTTTTTACTGCCAACATATAAAAAATAATAACTACAAAATGCCGAATCAGGAATGGTTGAAGCTGTTCAATGAACTTAAAAATAGTGTTGGAATCAACTACAGCATTCAACTACGCCTATCAAATATAGTGAGCGTGCCTTGTGTTGTCGGTCACTTCAAACCAGTCGTATTATTGCCCGCAAGCTTGGTGCTAGGTTTATCCATTAAACAAATCGAAGTTATTTTATTGCATGAGTTAGGTCATGTGCGACGTAATGACTACCTGATTAATAGTTTACAAACAGCAATTACCTTACTTTATTTTTTTAACCCATTCGCGCGCTGGATCGCTTCAAAAATTGACGAAGAACGCGAAAACGCCTGCGACGACATAGCCGTATCTGTTAGCGGTGATCCAATGTTCTACGCCAATACCCTTAAGGAGTTTGCCGAGATGAAAAATATGTATTCACCAACAGTCGCTTTGACTCGAGGAAAAAATTTATTGTTAAACCGAATCAAACGCTTATTTTTTAAAGATACAAGTTTCGTAAAAATTTACGGTAAAGCCTCAGTTATCATGGGTATATTTTTACTTACGATTGGATACTCTGTTGCAGGCTACAGCGATGCAGATCTAAACCGCATTAATACATTTACAATAAAACTCGATAATGAGCCGCTATCGAATCTATTAAAAAAAGCTGAACAACAATGCTCCATCAGCATTGAGAAAACCACTCTACAGCATTTAGATAGACCTATTTCTGGTAATTTTCCTGATTTGCACTGCGACACCGTAGGAAATTTTATTAGAGGGTTAGATCGCGGCTTGGATTCAACATTTACCGGCATTTCAATTAACGAGAAAGACATCCCATTAAAAAATCTTGTGAAGAGAATAGAAAATTATTGTCCTGAAGCAAAAGGAACAGTTCAATTGAAAAATCCTGACACCCTGGTGAGTTTCCAAACTGAAAGCTTACCTTGCGATGGCATTTCGTCAATTATCCAAAAAATGGATACAAGTCAAAAAAATGTCTCACTAAGCATAGGAAAAATAAGCACTATAAATTTTGGCGACCAAGGCCCCGATGAATACGACCAGACTTTTTTTAAGGAATTTTATTTTCCCAAAGAAATACAAGAAAAAGGTTACGCAGGAAACTGCACGCTAACTATGGACGTGGACACCAATGGACAAGCCACAAATATTAATTCAGTTTGTTACAGTAAAAACGAGGAGCAAGAGCAATATTTTGAAAACTTACTTTCGGAAAGAGCCAAGCAAACAAAATTTCCTATTAAGATGGAAAATGCACAAGCCGTAGTGGCGAAAGATGTTGCAATTAGGGCCGTATGGAGAAGCAGAATTTAAATCGCCGTCAAATGTAAGGAGAAGGAATTAATGAATAATTTAATTAAGTTTTTCAGCAATGATATAAGTCAAGCCATTGGCTGGACAATTATTCATTCAATTTGGCAGTCGTGCTTAGTTGCGCTATTAGTTGTTATAAGCTACGCCTTTACCAAAAGGAGCAACGCAAACACTCGTTATTGGATAACAGCTGCAGGACTGACAAGTTGCATAGCTGTTAGTTTAACTACATTTATTATTAATCTTAACGAAACTATTACTCACAGTGTAATGTCCAGTACGGTTTTTTATGATTCAGTACTAGTGGCACAAATTGCGCAAAAACACACTCTGGCAGATGTGATTGATGCGCATTTGGATAAAGTTGTATTTTTGTGGCTACTAGGGTTTAGTTTTTACTTTATTAAATACGCAACAGCAATTTTCTATTGCCAGCACCTTAAAAACCATAGAAATAATCGACAGGATGAACAATGGACAAGCCGTTTTAACGAATTAAAAAATAGTTTAGGAATTACCAAACCCGTTAACTTACGAATTTCAGAGTTAATTACTATTCCTTGTGTCATTGGGCACTTTAAACCCCTCGTGCTTATACCTGCGAGCATTATATTAGGATTACCCAGCAAACAAATTGAGATGGTTTTACTTCACGAATTAGGTCACGTTCGTAGGAATGATTATTTCGTCAACAGTTTGCAAATGTTCGTGAAATCCATTTATTTCTTTAACCCATTTATATACTGGATTTCCTCGAAGATAGATGAGGAGCGTGAGAATGCTTGCGATGATGTAGCTGTATCTTTGTGTGGGGAGCCGATGCTTTATGCAAACACCTTAAAAGCATTCGCCGAAATTGAAAATCAACATTCATTAGGAGTAGCAATGAAAGGATCTAAAAATTTACTACTTAATCGTATTAAGCGCATGTTTACTAAGGAAACCAGCTTCCCAAAAATGTATGGGAAATCATTAACCATAATGGCTCTATTCCTGTTCATAACCAGTTATTCAGCGACAGGTTTTAGCGATATTGAAAAAAATAAAGACGAGCATAATTTCAGTGTTGAAAAGGTGCCTTTGTCAGAAGCGCTTGCACTGGCGGAGCAATACTGTCCCAGCCAAATGAGTGAATTGAAATTGAGCAATCCCTATAGAATAGTTTCTGCAGATTTTAAAAATGTTTCTTGTGAAAAACTGGCAAAATTTATCCTAAGAACGGACAAAATTTTTAAGGAAAAGACATTTAAATCAGATTTTATGAATGAAAGTATAGACACGGTACTTTCCAAACTTTCTGAAAATTGTCCCGGCATCTCCGAGAGAGTAGCTATTAAAAGGCCAAGTCAACTCAACATAAATTTCGTATCCGACTCAGCAACCTGTGGGCTTGCCCAAAGCTATATTGAGAGCCAATACTTAGCAGCAACAATTCCGGTAGATGAATCAACTATAGTAAACGATGGATTTGGTACGGCGCCGTACAGTGCTGCGATATGGCCAAATATGGAAGCTCC
>CBHTVU010000206.1:0-7498 GCA_966096785.1 uncultured Gammaproteobacteria bacterium
AACTGAATTTGAAATCCATTGCGTAGTGCAAAGTAAACGCTTTGGCCTTCGACCAATCCTGCGGCTTCAGCCCAGCGTGAAAAATCTTGTGGTTCAAAACCTTGCCATAAATCACCGCAAGCGTCGCGTGCCCATGCTTGTTCGTGGCGACATAAATCGCAAATTAATAAAGCTCCGCCGGGTGCGAGTGATTTACTTAAATCCTGAAAAATATCTGCAGGTGAGGGCGTATGGTGCAACACCATGTTTACCACTATGCAATCGGCAAGCACTTTTTTCTCGGTGAGAATACGCGTATCGCCGTGAATAAATTCCACGGCACGCAAATTGTGCTGCTGTATTTCTTTGATTTTTTGAATGTGTTCTCGGGATTTCTGCAACATCTCTGCCGAACTATCCAAGGCCACAACCTGCGTAAATTTTTGCGCGAGTATTGGCAAAAACTCGCCCTCACCAGGGCCAACCTCCAAAGCCAAATTCCAACTGCGAAGCGGCGTGTTATTAAGCAGTTGTGTAACGTGCTCTGCGTACACCGAATAGCTGGCAATAAGATCTTGTTGCTCGCGAAATTTATGCGCGTTTTCCGCAAAAAATTGTTGCGATGCAAGACTGCGTTCCCGCTCAAGTTCGCGCAATTGAATTTGCACAGATTCACTGATAGGCAGTTGGTCGATACTCGCAAACAATGCCTGCTTCAAATTCGCCAAAGGACTTTCCGGTAACCAATAAGCGCGGCGATAAAAAATGCTGTTTCCTTCCCGACGCGTGCTGAGCAGACCCGCACTTGTAAGTACCTTGAGATGATGGCTCATACCAGATTGCTTGGCTGCAAAAATCCGGCAAAGCTCCAATACGCCAAAAGAGTCCTCGGACAACACTCGCAAAATATCCAAACGAAAACTGTCACCCGCCGCTTTGAGTACATTGGGCAGAGACAGAGGATCCTCCTGCACCATCGGTAATGACTCAACAATATCCGTTAGCACCGGCGGCTGGTCTGTGGCCGATGTCGAAGTGAGCTTTTTCTGGTCAGTTGGGCTATTCATGACCGCAGTCTAGCAGGCAAAAATATCTATATCAAAATATTTCGATATAGATTTGCAAATTTTAGACGGGCAGATGAGGAAGAGTTTGATCTTATAGTCGTTATAACTATATTATGCGCGGGTTTGGATGCCGATTTTCGTTAGACTTTACTTTACCCATAGCCTCAGCTGAGCGAGAATGTGCGCCCCTGTTAGCCATACTGTATACGTGGCCGGGGTGTCCTTGTGCTCCTCGGTCAGATGCGCGACCCATCGAAATGTCGCGATCTTTGGAGCAGCAGGCGCAAGTGTTCTGTGAGAACCATCCAACGATATCAGCAGCGCATACCACTTATTAAGTACGTGGGTGACTAAGATCCGCCAGAGGTCGTCTTAATAACTGCTAACCGCAATCAACTTTGCTAAATGCTATTAACCTAGGAGCTTCTTTCGATGCCTTCCCGTAAACACTTGGCTGATGCCATTCGCGTTCTTTCGATGGACGCCGTTCAAAAAGCTAACTCTGGTCACCCTGGCGCCCCTATGGGTATGGCAGACATCGCCGAAGTTTTGTGGAACGATTTTTTTAAGCACAACCCAACCAACCCAAACTGGGCTGACCGCGACCGTTTCGTATTGTCTAACGGCCACGGGTCAATGTTGATTTATTCTTTATTGCATCTTTCTGGCTACGATTTGCCAATTGATGAGCTCAAGCAATTCCGTCAATTGCACTCTAAAACTCCAGGTCATCCTGAGCGCGGCTACACCGTTGGTGTTGAGACTACTACCGGTCCATTGGGTCAAGGTATCGCTAATGGTGTGGGTATGGCGTTGGCTGAGAAGATTCTCGCTGCACAATTCAACCGCGATGGCCACACTGTAGTTGATCACAATACTTACGTTTTCCTTGGCGATGGCTGCATGATGGAAGGCGTTAGCCACGAAGCTTGCTCTTTAGCGGGTACTTTAGGCTTGGGCAAATTGATCGCGTTTTACGATGACAATGGCATTTCCATTGATGGCCATGTAGAAGGCTGGTTTACCGATGACACACCAAAACGTTTTGAATCTTACGGCTGGCATGTAATCCGCGCGGTTGATGGTCACAATGCTGCAGCTATTAAGGCGGCCATCGAAGCTGCAAAAGCTGAAACTCAAAAACCAACTTTGATCGTTACCAAAACCGTTATTGGCTTCGGCTCTCCGAACAAACAAGGTTCACACGACTGCCACGGCTCACCATTAGGCTTGGAAGAAGTTGCATTAGTTCGTAAAACCCTTGGTTGGGAACATGAACCTTTTGTTATCCCTGCAGATGTTTACGCTGGTTGGGATGCTAAAGCCAAAGGTGCTGCCGCAGAAAAATCCTGGGGCGAGAAATTCGCTGCTTATAAAGCTGCGCACCCTGAATTGGCTGCTGAATTCGATCGCCGCGTAGTTAAAGGCGAATTGCCAGCCGACTTCTCTGCTAAAGCTGAAGCCTTCATTCAAGAAAGCCAAGCGAAAGGCGAGAAAATTGCCAGCCGTAAAGCATCGCAAAATTCTATTGCTGCATTCGCGCAACTTTTGCCTGAATTATTAGGCGGCTCTGCTGATTTGGCTGGTTCCAACCTGACGCTGGTAAAAACCTCAAAAGGTGTTGAAGCGGCTGACGCCAGCGGCAACTATATCTATTACGGTGTGCGCGAGTTCGGTATGAGTGCCATCATGAACGGTATTTCTGCTCACGGTGGATTCATCGCATACGGCGCAACCTTCCTGATGTTCCAACAATACGCAGCCAACGCTGTGCGTATGTCGGCGCTGATGAAACTGCAAAACATCTTCGTTTACACCCACGACTCCATCGGTCAAGGTGAAGACGGCCCAACGCACCAGCCAATCGAAGTGCTTGGTACTTTGCGTTTGACCCCAAACCTGGATACATGGCGCACCGCCGACGCTGCTGAAACTGCAGTGAGCTGGAAAGCAGCCATTGAGCGCCGTACTGGTCCAAGTGCATTGGTATTCAGCCGTCAAAATCTGGATGCCTTCGCACGCACTCCTGAGCAAGTTGCTAACATTGCCAAAGGCGGTTATGTGTTGGTTGATTCGCAAGGCGAGCCAGATGCAATCCTGATCGCAACAGGTTCAGAAGTTGGCGTCACTGTGAAAGCAGCAGAAGCTTTAAAAGCGAAAGGTAAAAACGTTCGCGTTGTATCTATTCCTTCAACCTCCGTGTTTGATCGCCAGGACGCAGCTTACAAAGAATCTGTATTGCCAAGCCACATCAGCGCTCGCGTTGCAGTGGAAACCGCAGCAGCAGACTACTGGTACAAATACGTGGGCTTCGACGGCCGCGTAGTAGGCATGACCACCTTCGGCGAATCAGCCCCAGGTCCAGCGCTACTCGAATACTTCGGATTCACCGTCGATAACATCGTAAGCACTGTAGAAGAGCTGCTGGAAGACTAAGCAAGAGTAAGAAAAACACCCGACGTAAGTCGGGTGTTTTGTTTTAGGTCCTTGTAGTTAGGCCAGCCAAACCAATTTTGTGTAAACTTCGCATCCTTACCTTTATCTCAACATTCATCCCAAAATCAATCAGGCCGGATTCGCCACAAGTGAAGCCGACGAAACGTAAATCTGAGGAAAAATCATGACTGTAAAACTAATGCAAGACCAAGACCTCGCGGGCAAACGCGTATTAATTCGTCAGGATTTAAACGTGCCGCTGGAAGATGGTCGCATCACTTCTGCTGTGCGCATAGACGCATCCATTCCAACCATTAAGGCTGCTCTCGCTGCTGGCGCAAAAGTGATGGTGATGTCACATCTGGGTCGCCCGGATGAAGGCGTTTATGACGAAGCGTCTTCACTCGCGCCTGTTGCAAAATATTTGAGCGAAAAATTGGGCCGCGACGTTCCTCTCGTTAAAAACTGGGTTGATGGTTTTGAAATGAAAGGCGATTTGGTTTTGCTGGAAAACGTTCGTTTCAATGTTGGTGAAGGTAAAAATACCGATGAGCTTTCCAAAAAAATGGCAGCACTCTGCGACGTGTTTGTCATGGACGCATTCGGCACCGCGCATCGCGCACAAGCATCAACACACGGCGTTGCGAAATTCGCACCTATCGCTTGCGCAGGCCCATTACTCGCTGGCGAATTAGAAGCCCGTGCAAAAGTGTTGGATAATCCGGCACGTCCATTAGTTGCAATTGTTGGTGGCTCAAAAGTATCTACAAAGTTAAGCGTATTAGATGCGCTATCAAAAATTGCTGACATTCTCGTAGTTGGCGGCGGTATCTCTAACACCTTCGTGGCTGCAGCCGGCAATCAAGTTGGTAATTCACTTTACGAAAAAGATTTAATCCCCGAAGCACAACGCTTATGCAAAACCACAGAAGTTGTTTTCGCAACTGACGTACGAGTAACTAAAGAAGGCTTCAAATCCTGGAACCACAACTCAGTGGCTACTGTTAAAAAGCCAAGCGAAATTCAAGCTGACGAAGAAATTATCGACTACGGTCCAGAAACAGCAGCACGCGTTGCTGACATTATCAAAAATGCAAAAACTGTTCTGTGGAATGGTCCATGCGGTGTTTTTGAATTCGACGCCTTCGCAAAAGGCACCGAAACAATTTCCCGCGCAATCGCAGACAGCGCAGCATTCTCAGTAGCAGGCGGTGGCGATACTTTGGCAGCAATCGACAAATGGAATTTGGCTGACAAAATTTCTTACGTATCTACCGGCGGCGGTGCATTCCTTGAATTCGTTGAAGGAAAAGTATTACCAGCAGTTGCGATTTTGGAAGAGCGCGCGAAAAACTAATTAAGTTTTTAATTATTCAAAAGCTCGCACGATGAAAATCATGCGGGCTTTTTTAATTATTAAAACCGATAAACAAATTGAAAATCACCCCAGAAATTTTCCTTAGCCCAAATTACATAGATTCAATTCTTGTTTGTTTTACCTCGCTTCAGACATGCAAACAGCTCGCTCTTTTCTATCCTCAAATCATCGTGAAATCGATACAGCAAGCTCTTAACAACCTATCTCAATAATCAAGATTCAACGGTTGGATCACTGGATAACTCTGGTTAAAGTTCGAACAAACTCATTGACTTTATTACACATGCAATATATTGTTGGCACATGAAAGATAAAATCTTATTTGACACTGGCGATCAGCTGTTAGCGGCGCTCGCAGCACTTGCCAACCCGCACAGGCTACGAATTATCGCTTTGCTTGCATCAGGCGGCCGTAACTACGTTAGCCAGCTTGCGCGTGAGATCGGGATTAGTCGGCCCTTGTTGCAGTTGCATCTTCAAAAGCTGGCAGACGCTGGGCTCGTGACAAGCCAACTCGAGTTATCTCAGGATGGCAAAGCGCTTAATTATTATGAAGTTACCGACTTCGCACTTGAACTTACCCCGGCCGCTATCGCTGAGGCTGCACAATCTTTGATTCTTAATACTGATACTTGAGGTTTTTATGTCTGACAATGCCATTTTTGCTGCGCTTTTTTTTCCATCACTTGCAGCCGTACTGATTTTCGCCATGAAGTACCTTGCGGTCATCATGCAGGCTAAAGCTCGCCTCGCGCAGGACGAAGCCTATCGCGATCTCGCAGCCCAAGCAGTAACCACACAAACCGAAACTGCAAATAATCTCTCCGCCTTGGGCATCACTATTGCTGACGTACAGTCCCGACTGATTGTGCTTGAGCGCATCCTTAAGGAAGTTGAATAGATAATATGGGCACCGGAAATTGAATTCCCTCAGGAGTTTTCTTTATGAATGAAGTGTCGTTATTTCGTCTCTATTTATTAAGAGCTTTATATCTTCTTGTTGTGGTCGGGCTCGGTATTTACGTGATCCCTGGAATTTTTTTTCACCAAAAGCCATGGGCACCTCAGGAAGCTATAGTCCAATGTATGTTGGTCGCCTTTTGGGCTTTATGTATTTTCGGGCTGCGATATCCGCTGCAAATGTTACCGGTACTATTATGGGAATTAATTTGGAAATCCGCATGGCTTGTAATTGTGGCGCTTCCTCTGTGGCTATCCAACAAAATGGATGATCCAGCAATGTTAATGGCCCCGAGTATTTTAGGTGTTGTCATCTTTCCATTCATTATTCCGTGGAGCTACGTGTTTAAACACTATGTAAAAAATAATGGTGATAGGTGGCAATAAAAAAAGGAACAATGTACTTCTGCAGACACACTCAAAAAGTACGACCTAACGAGTATCATCTAAAAAATTTCGAGGGAACCAGAGGATGAAAAAAAATCTAATTCTATTATCTATTCAAAAAATACTTTTACCGCTTCTAATTTTAAGCTTCAGTGGTGTTTTACTAGCTGAGGAGCAATCTACTGAACCGACAAGTGATGGCGTAGCTGCTTTTAATAGTGGGTGCTATAGAGAAGCTGAAAGTTATTTTTTGCCAAAGCTTAAAGAGCCATCTTTTAAAAATGAATCTTTAATATATCTCAGCAAAATCGAGATGGAAAAAGGTGATGGCGATAAAGCAATTAAATATATTGAGCAAGCACTAGCGATCGAACCAACCAAGGTTGACGAGCTGCTGGTGTCTGGAAATATCTACTGTGGTCAAGCGCAAAGATCGTCAATATTTACCGCATTGAAATTGGCTAAAAAATGTATCGTTCAATATGATGCGGCAGTCAATGTGGCACCAGAGAATATCGAAGCTCTGGTATCAGCAATAAAATTTCATTTAAACGCTCCCTCTATTGTTGGTGGTTCAACCAAGCGGGGTAATGAGCTGCTCGAACGTTTATCGCGTCTTTCACCGGAAGATGCGGACACCTTTCGAATTCAACTAGTCGAAAAAGAAAAAGGATCTGCTAGTGCTATTGCTCTAGCAGATGAAATTAGCAAGAAAGGATTTCGATCTGCGGAAAATCAATACCAAGTAGCTCATTATTACAAGGAAAAGAAACTTTACAGCAAAGCACAACCACTTTTCGAACCTTTATTGACTTGGAAGGAAACCCAAAAAAATAAATGGTTTATTCATGATAGTTGGCTTCAACTTGGTGAAATATTTTTAGTCGACGGCAAAGACCTAAGTCAGGGTGTTAAGCTTATCGAAAACTACAAGAAGAAAAATAGTAATCCCCATGATGTTCACTATTTTTGGTCAACATGGAGTTTAGCAAAAGGCTACAAAGCATTAGGTGACAACGAAAAATATAATGCTTTAGTAAAAAATATTAAATCAGAAGACTATAAGCAAAATAAAGAGTTTGCTAAAGAGTTTGAATCCAACATATAGGCAATCACTGCATGTCTTTAGAATTCACCGCCTGCAAACTCGCTTACATTATTGATGGGCAATTGCTTGTCTATTTACGCGATGATTTTGCACATATCCCTTTCCCCAATATGTGGGATTTCCCTGGAGGTATGCGTGAGGGTGATGAGACGCCTGAGCAATGTGTATTGCGGGAACTGGAAG
>CBHTVU010000207.1:0-7461 GCA_966096785.1 uncultured Gammaproteobacteria bacterium
GTATTTTTAAATTTTACGGCAGCATGGTGCATCAGTTGTTTGGTGAATGAGCAGGTGGCATTGAGCAATCAAACTGTGAAGGACAAATTTAAAACTGCAGACATTACTTATTTAAAAGGTGATTGGACAAAACGCGATGGAGAAATCACTGCAGTCCTCAATCAATTTGGTCGCAGTGGTGTACCGCTCTATGTATTTTATCCTGCGGCGAATAATGCAAAACCTGTTGAGCTGGCGCAGGTGCTAACACCGGATATTGTAATTAACGCTATCAATGAAGCAGCTGTTAAATAACAATCAAAAATTTAATTTTCAGCTGCAAATTATTATTCGCAAAACATTTAGGGTTAAACCCTTTTACTTTAATAACGACCTTTTCCATCTGGAAAATATTTTTGCAATGTGACTTTACTGGTAATTAACTTAGGAGGAAATCATTATGCTTTTACGAAATTTTATTACAGGCGCACTCGCGACACTGGCTTTTATAGGTATAAACGCCATAGCTGAGCCGGTGATTGACCAACCGGCGCCAACATTTACCGCAAAAACTGCCGACGGAAAAACCTTGGATATTGCATCCCTGAAAGGTAAAACCGTAGTACTGGAATGGACCAACCACGAATGTCCTTTTGTGATCAAACACTATGATAAGAGCGATAACATACCTTCATTGCAAAAAGAATTTACTGCAAAAGGTGTGGTGTGGTTACAAGTCATTTCTTCAGCAACAGGTAACCAGGGATATGTTGAAGGTGAATCGGCAATTAAAATTAATCAGCATCGCGGTGCCGCACCCACCAATACCCTTCTTGATCCAGAAGGTACTATTGGAAAACTCTATGGAGCACAAACGACACCACACTTTTTCATTATTAATGATAAAGGCGTGCTGGTTTATAAAGGAGGTATCGACAGTATTGCGTCCGCAAGACCTCAGGATATTCCCAACGCAACCAATTATGTTCGCGAAGCATTGAATGCAATTGCTAGCGGGAAAAAAGTTGCAAACGCAAGTACAAAGCCTTATGGATGTTCCGTTAAATATGCAGGGTAACTAACATATAACCAATAAAATAAAAGGTGCTCCGGCGCCTTTTTTTTACGAGCCGATTAAACAGCTATTACTTAAATATCAACAATTCAGTTTCATTTACTGCTTCACAATCAACACTCGTACTAAGTCTTTGGTGAAAGGCTTTTAAAAAGTTCGCCTGGATTTTATATAAAAATCAATTTATTGAAAAAAATAAGGAAGATTTCAACGCAATTTTTATGCAACATGAAAATTGGCGCGATACCTGCATTTTCGCTGCTAAGCCGTCCTCGGCGATTCACTATATATTTCGCAGCTAATGCATCATCTTCACTGAGAATAAGCATGTTACCTACAATATCCCAGGCTATATCCCAAATTATTTCACGGACGACCGCAAAACAATTAATCACCAGCGCCGCTATTTTAGTTTCTGTGAGTACCTACGGCGAAAATACTGTCACACCTGCGATTGACGGCGTAGTTGCGCAGGGAACTCAAATTGAATTTATTAAAGATAATTTTGAAGGTACTGAAGGGCCTACCAGCCTGCCGGACGGCGGCTTTATTTTCACCGAGACCCGTGCAAATCGTGTTACTCGCATTGCCGAGGACAACACTACCAGTACTTATTTTGACAATAGCAACGGTACCAATGGCATAGCCTTTACCAAAAAAGGTGAAATTGTTTCTGTACAGAATCTTAAGCCGCAGGTTGGCGTAGTCTATCCAAAAGCCAACGCAAAAATCTGGGCCGATAATTATCAAGGCAAACCATTCCAACGCCCCAACGATTTGGTAATTGATAAAAGTGGTGGCGTTTATTTCACCGACATAGGCGTACTTCCGAAAGGTGAAGTTACCGAACCTGCTCGCCCTGCTGTCTATTACGTAAAAGCGGATGGAAAAATTACGCAACTTATTACCGATGTTGAACGTCCTAATGGTCTGCAATTAAGTCGCGATGAAAAAACCTTATATCTTGCCAATACCGCAGGTGAATATGTATTTTCTTACCCGGTATCGGGCGAAGGTAAATTAGGCGCTCGCAAAGAATTCGCAAAACTCGCTGGCTATGAAAAAGGCGAAACAGGTTTTTCAAGCGGAGCCGATGGTTTAGCTATAGACAATGAAGGTCGCTTGTATGTAGCTTCGAACAAAGGCGTAGAAGTATTCGATGAAAAAGGTAAAGCCCTGGGAATTATTCCAATCCCACAAAAACCACAAAACCTTGCTTTCGCCGGTAAAGACAAGAAAACACTTTACGTTGTAGGTCGCGGCGCAGCCTATAAAATCGCAACACTAGCATCTGGTTTTAAAGGTCGTATTAAATAAATTTTTATTTGTTAAGCCCTTGCGAGTTCGCCGAGCATCGCAGGGCGTTAGGGAAAAACAGACAGGGGGTCTGTTTTAGTTCTGCTGATACAAGGATGTATCATCAGAACGGCCCGTAACGGACGAGAAGCGCAGGAAAACGAACGAGATGGGTCACTTTTCTTTTGCTTACTTTTCTTTGGTGAGGCAAAGAAAAGTGAGGCCTGCGGCAGGCATACAAAATTAATTAATTTTTAATTAGTATTTTAATATAAACGGAGCATAAAAATGACTCGCAAAACCGCCAATGACTTCCACCCCGAAGTCCTCAAACTATTTGATCAATATGTTCACGGTCAAAGCTCTCGTCGCGATTTTCTCAATGGCGCCGCCAAATACACGGTTGCAGGCGTGACTGCATCCAGTTTACTTGCGGCATTAAGTCCAACCTTTGCAGAAGCGCAACAAGTTAGTCCTACGGATAAAGATATTAAAGCAACTTACGTTGAATATCCGTCACCTAATGGCAGCGGAAAAATTCGCGGTTATTTAGTAAAACCTGCAAAAGCCAAAGGCAAATTACCAACAGTATTGGTAATACATGAGAATCGTGGCTTAAATCCGCACATTGAAGATATAGCTCGTCGTTTAGCAAAAGATAATTTTATTGCTTTCGCCCCCGATGCCTTATTCACACTCGGTGGCTACCCAGGTGATGAAGATAAAGCGCGCGAATTATTTCCGAAGTTGGATCAAACCAAAATTATTGAAGACTTTGTTACAGCCGCCGATATTTTAAAACATTTACCGGAAGGCAATGGAAAAGTAGGCGCTGTCGGTTTCTGCTACGGCGGTGGAGTGTCAAATACATTGGCGACTCGCATCCCCGATTTAGGTGGTGCTGTTCCTTTTTACGGCAAGCAACCTGAAGACACTGACGCAGCAAAAATTAAAGCGCCTTTATTAATTCATTACGCAGGAGCAGACGAGCGAATTAACGCGGGTTGGCCAAAATACGAAGCTGCCCTCAAAGCCGCGAATGTAAAATACGAAGCATTCATATATCCCGAGGTGCAACACGGGTTTAATAACGACACCACGCCACGTTACGATGAAAAAGCCGCGAAGCTTGCATGGCAACGTACAGTGACATTTTTTAACAAAAATTTGCGGGCGTGATTTAGCGTCCCTTAAGTTTCTCTAGTTTTAACCAAGTTGTAGTAGTCCTTCACCTTCTCCAAAGGTTACCCCAAGCCCTAAAAAAGCTTGGGGCTTTTTTTGTCAAAAATGTAGGTGACTGAAATTAAACAACCGAGAATTTTTTGTTGATGAAAAATAAACAGAGTGCTTATTTTGACGCTAATGTTTTCGCTAGGATATCAAACTGATCTGCTGATTTTTTCTCTCCACAAATTACCCGCAGCATTTATTCCTTACAAATCAAGCTAAAACGATTTTTTATTATCAATACACCGTACTTGAATGGCGACTGGTACGTTAGTTGCTCTTAAAGGTGTATCTCAGACAGCTCTGGGTAATACTCTTTAATTTGATTCCAGGATACATACCACATGAACAAAATTGTAAAAGCTTTCGTATTAGCAGCTGCATTTGTAACACCAGCTGTTTTCGCTCAAACCCAACCAGCAAAAGCTCCAGCAGCAGAAGTTAAATACAAGACACCAGAATTAACAAGTGCTCAAGTGGATGAGTGGTTGGCTAAGCCAGACAAAGTATTATTTCTTGATATTCGCCGCCCGGATGAACTCATTACCTTTGGCAGCTTTCCGGTATTTTTAAGTGTACAGCTCGCTGATTTGGAAAAAAATATTGCATTCATTCCAAAAGATCGCAGCATCATCACTGTTTCCAACCACGCCAACCGCGCATTTAAAGCCGGAGACTTATTAAGCAGCAAAGGGTTTAAAGTTGTTGGTGCGGCAGGTTCAGAGAATTATGAGAAATCGGGCGGAAAGTCTGTAACCAAAATACTTAAGCCAGAGCCTAAACCAACTGCAGATGCTGCAGCAAAATAAGTTCAAGTCAGCTGGTCCGTAATTCAGATTTTTTGCGTGAAGTCATAGAGGGGCATAAAGTGTTTTATGTCCCTTTATTTTTGGAAAATTATATTGTTGTTAGGCAGCCACATTTCTAATCAAATATATTTTTTGTATTTTCTAGCGAAGTGCGCGTTTTCTTTTTATATCTTCATAGTACCTGTCGGCCACATCTGCCTCACCTTGGGCAGCAATCATTTTCGCCAAAACAGTCAAGTACAACTTATAACATAGAATCAACACAACAACTTCAGCAATGAGAAAAATCGCAGGATTTGAACTGTAACTGTGAATATTCAAATAAATAATTCCCACCAGTGACAATAAAAGTAATCCTCGCTTAATAAATTTGACGAAAGGATTGTTGGAAATCAACGGCACGCTGGCAATAGCGCACGCGAATAAAAGTATTACAGCACCAGTAATTAATTTAGTGGTTGGTATAAGATTTAGGTCAAGTCCAAATATTCCCATTTCACACCCCATAATTATTGTTAAGGTTGGATAAAAGCATTTTATTACTATTGTCGTGGCGCTTAATGCCGCCAGCATCCTAGACCCTTAATCGTCGATTTTGTTTAATAATTATCTAAAAATATGGATTTTGATAAATGAATCTCAATTTAAGCGCCATAATAACTATGCCGTCACACTTTTTTAGCTCATAAATATATGCATAAATTATTTCAAATTCGTTGCCGTTTAATTAAATTCGCGGAGCTCAACAACGGAAATAATCTAATGGCGGGGTTTAATTTAAGCGGTAAGGGTAAAGTTGTTTGTACGGCGGGTTACAGAATTATCGGAGAGCGGCTGGAATTGCAGTCATTAACTTGTTACGCCAGCGCAAAAACCAGCAACCCAAATCAAACAATTAGCAGCGAGTTTTATGATCATGCTCCGCAACTAGTTAAATTAGCTTGCGTTTTCGTTTTATATTACTCAGATATCTGCTAGCCGCGTCTATATCGTTCCGAATGTTCGCTACCCTTCTAAGAACATTGAGATACATGGTGTAACATAAAATAAGTAAAATAACTTCCGCGATCAGGAAAACGTAGGGGATTGAGCTATAACTTTGGATATTCAAACAAAGAATTCCCAGCAGCGAGAATATGAGTAAGGCTCGTTTAAAAAATTTAACATGCGGATCGCCCGACATTAATGACATGCCTGTGATAATACATGCAAATATAAGTATCATGACGCCGATGATTATTTTCACGGTTGGTATAACAGTTAATTCAATTCCGAGTATTTCCATTTTACCCTCCATAATTACCGACTTGATTCGGATAAAAGCAGTTTTCATTAAATGCCGTCCTTGTGGCGCATAACGCAATCTATTCCTTGGGGCCTAAACAGTTAACTTTTCTGTCTAACTAAAAAGCGGTTTTTTGGATAACTGATTTGATATGAAGTGCTAAAATGTCCTCGCACTATCATTTGCTCAACAATATGCATAAATTATTTCAAATTCATTTCAACCTTATTTCAATCTGATTAAATATACGACTTGTCGGAATGTTGTGGGCTGGAGCGGCGTGAGAGCCAGAAAAGATAGGACAAAAAACTGTATTTGCTGGAGGCTCTAAATAAAAAGCCCGACTTAATCGGGCTTTTTATTTCGTAAAACCAGGACGCTAAAATTATTCATCCACAAGTGCACGAAAATGATCTGCTTGTACTTTAGCATCCACCTTATAGGTTCGCACATCGCTGATGATAGGTAACATGGTCTTGTTCCAGGCCTCCCACTGCTGTTTTAATTGCGCAAACTCTTCCGGCTTTTTTTCAGCGAGATTCGCACGTTCGCGGGGATCTTCCACTACATTAAATAAAAATTCGTTGTCCGCAATTTTTAAATATTTTAAATTACCCGCACGAACCGCACGTTGCGCATTGGCTTTATAACGCCAAAACAGTAAGCGCGATTGCGGTTGTTGCGAGCCCAATAAAACGGGTAATAAATTTTCACCATCAGGTTTGTAATTTTCATCCGGTGCTGTGCCCGCAGCCGCGACCAGTGTCGGCAGCCAGTCCATACTGATAGCAACTTGTTCTGTTACTTGCGCGGGCTTTATTTGCGCAGGCCAACGCACTATGGCAGGCACGCGAATTCCACCTTCCAGTAACTCAGATTTTTGCCCGCTAAATGGCCAAGTGCGAGAAAAGCGCTCGCCGCCGTTGTCGCTGGTAAAAATAACAATTGTATTTTTATCCAAACCTTTTGTCGCGAGAGTTTTAAGTATACGGCCAATTGCAGAGTCCAAACCTGTAACCATTTTTGCGTAGGTTGCTAAATTCCCGCCGTCATAATGGAACAAGGTTTTTATTTGCTGCGCTACTGCTTCATCTTGAGGTCCGTCCCATGGCCAATGCGGAGCAGTGAAATGCAGGGATAAAAAGAAAGGCTTTTCTGCGCCTTGCTTTTGAATATAGTCACTGGCGCGATCTGCAATTAAATCTGTGTAGTAGCCAACTTTATGTACAGGCACCTCACCTTCATACAAATCTTCTTTTACATTTTCACCAACGCCAGGTTTGTGGGTGAAATAATCAATGGCACCACCGTAGTTTCCAAAAAATTCATCGTAACCACTTTTTAAAGGGCCAAATGTTGGCAAAGCACCTAAATGCCATTTGCCAAATAAAGCTGTGTTATAGCCAGCCTTTTTTAATAGCGATGGCAAGGTGGGATGTTCTGGTGGTAAACCAATGGTATTTGATGCACCCGAAATAGGTTCTTCCAAACCACCGCGCAATCGGTATTGATAACGACCAGTAATTAAACCGAATCGCGTGGCCGAACACACCGCTGAATTTGAATAAGCCTGGGTAAAGCGCAATCCCTGTTGTGCAAGCTTATCCAAATTCGGCGTTTGAAAATCTGTCTGACCGTAGATACTTAAATCACCATACCCCAAATCATCTGCCAAAATAAAAATAATATTCGGTTTCGACGATGATGATGTTAGAGATTTGGCAAACGAAAACTTGCTCGCCCCGGCGAAAGAAAATAAAGACAAAGCCGAAAGACCGCCTAAAACCCTT
>CBHTVU010000208.1:0-7433 GCA_966096785.1 uncultured Gammaproteobacteria bacterium
TACATCGTAAAGAACGTGGTATTTGGCAAAGACGTTATTGGGAGCATTTGATTCGCGACCAACAAGATTTTGAAAATCACGTAAATTACGTACATATCAATCCCGTAAAACATGGATTAGTAAAAGATGTGTCTGAATGGCCTTTCTCCACTTTTCATAGTTTGGTTAAGCTCGGCATTTATCCGCAAAATTGGGCTGGCGTAGGGCGCACCTAAAGCAAAGTGTGCGACTGCGTGGATGCAGCTACGTAGGGCGGGTCACTTGACCTGCGTGTTTCTGTTTAATCTCTATATCATAAATGACTTTGTGCGACTGAAATGCCGATCAATATTAACTATACGATGGATACAATTTTTCAGTTTGTGGTTAGGCTTACGCAGCAGACTGGTCAATCAAGTGCGCTCCACGCAACTATTGTGGAGTTAATGAAAAGGACTAAAAAGCTGTTTATAAAAAAGTGAGCAGCTCTTTTTAAAATGGATTTTCAATCTTCCTGCATCCAAACTCTCCTTATCCACGTCAAATTATAAACGTCAATAGCTTAAACGACGAAGCTAATCAATTTTTTGCTGTCTTCGGAAAACCTAATGGGGTGGTTATGGATGCTATCCAAGAAAATAAATCTATTCAAAAATCGAGGCTGCCATGGCATGGATGGGTAGTTGGTGGGATATTTTTGCTTTATAGCATTGCAGCAGCTGTTGATTATGTAATGAGTCTTTATTTAGGGGAAAGTTATTACCGTGCATCTGGCATGACAGACGCGCAAGTTATATATTTTTTGTCCGTACCCTATTGGGCCATCGGTGGTTGGACTCTTTCAGTGTGGGGTGGGCTGTTTGGTTCATTGGCTTTGCTTTTTATCGGTAGATTCGCCAGTGCTTTATTTGCATCCTCTTTATTGGGGGGAGTGATTTATATTTTACATGTACTTGTGCTATCTAACGGGAGTCAGGCGATGGGCGTTTTATGGTTAATGCCCATCGTGATAGCTGTGATTACGTGCGGATTGATTTTTTATTCCAAACACTTGCGAAGGTAAGGTTGCTAGAAAATAAATATGGTAAAAATAAATTTGATTTGTAGTGCAAAAATGGAAAAGCTAAATGGATAGAATTAATTCTTAACGTATCTTTAAGAATTAATTCGCATCGACAAATCAATTGCTCTGCAATGCTTAGTCAGGGCTCCAATCGAAATAAAATCCACGCCTGTTTCGGCAATTAAAGGTAGTGTTGTTTCTGTCACATTACCAGATGCTTCGAGTTTTGCTTTACCTTTGTTGATCGTTACTGCTGTACGCATATCCTCGATTGTAAAATTATCCAGCATGATAATGTCTGCGTTTGCTGCAAGCGCTTCGTCAAGTTCGCGGAAGTTTTCGACTTCTACTTCAACAGGTTTATTGGGGGCGATATCTCGTGCGGCTGTAACTGCGGCTGAAATTCCGCCGCTGGCTGCTATGTGATTTTCTTTGATGAGAAATGCATCGTAAAGACCTATGCGATGATTGTGGCAGCCGCCGCTGGCTACTGCATATTTTTGTGCGTCGCGCAGGCCTGGTAGGGTTTTGCGAGTGTCTAATAATTTAACGGATGTGTGTGCTACGAGGTTTGCGTAATAGCGACTGTTGGTTGCAGTACCTGAAAGTGTTTGAACAAAATTGAGTGCGGTGCGTTCACCTGTAAGTAAGCCGCGTGCATTACCTTTCAGCTTAAATAATATGCTATTGGCTTTTGCCTCTTGGCCGTCATCAATATTCCATTCGATGATGATTTTTTTGTCAATTTGATAAAAAACTTCTATTACCCAATCTCTTCCACAAAAGACACAGTTTTCTCTTGTAATGACAATGGCTTCCGCTTGTTCCAGTTCCGGTATTAGTAGTGCGGTTATGTCGCCTGTACCTACGTCTTCTTGCAGGGCGGCGGTTACGTTTGCTTGAATAGATTGAGAAAGATGAGGTAAGCGTCGGGCAAAATTGGGGTTCATGTTCTATATATGTCCATCAGAATAATGATTTGAATCATACAGGAATTTTGGCATATGAAGCGACGCAATGATTTTTCTGCGACATTTTAATCGTTTGATATAAACGGAATTTGTTCCGCTTTTTATAGCACTTTGTTTCGCTTAATTAAGATTTTTTTTTTAAAGCATCTAAAAAAAGATAGGGGTTATCACCATTTGTGATATGGCTCTCGCCTTGAACATTTGTACCTAGAGCACTTCAGGTTGTTGGATATACTTATTTAACCGAGGTCCAATTTTGATGGTTAATCATCATGTCTGAACAAAGTCGTCCTGAGCAAAATAACGTTGTGCAACTTAATCCCGAGCGAGCATCGGGACAGCCGCCACAAATTATTTTGGCACGTTTACCTGCCGCAATGCACTCCTTGCGAGACAAAGCCCGGCAACAGTTACAGGGCTTACTACGCGACCTATTCGATAAGGTCGATGACGCCATGTTTGAATTGGCTGATAAAGCCACGAATAACCATGAGCAAAATTTATACTTTGACTCTATGCGAGAAGTACGTTTGCGTCGTCGCTCTATGGAGACTGCCTTTTTTCGCAGTATTGATGTTCGCTTCGCCCAGCTGCTGGATCACAATGCCTATCGCGATGAGGCGCAGACTGAAACCAAAGAATTTTCACTGGATGATTTGTCACTCGTAAAAAATGACGATCTTGAAGAAATGGTCGCTATTGAGGGCATGATTAATAAAGCGAATGAACAATTTGCTGAACCGATTCAACATCTCACACTGCGTATCGATCATCTTGTGCCAATTAAGGTGTATCAAAAAAATAATCCCCTGGGTGTAGATGTTATTTGCAATGCGTTTAATGATGCGTCTAAAACCCTGGTGATAGATGTTAAAGCCAAGTTGGTGTTGTTTAAATTATTCGACAATATGGTGATGACAAAATTGGGCGGGTTGTTTCAGTCGCTCAATCAATTACTTATTGAAGCCAATATTTTGCCCTCATTGAAACAGGCCGCGCGTGTTAAGCGACCTGCTGAATCGGCAGCTCATGAGCATTATGGCTCGGGTCTTTCAGCGTCTTTAAATGCAGAACAAAACGAGCAGCCAGCTTCCGCAGTAAATAACCAAAATGGCAGTGCTGGCTACGATGAGCAAACCACTCAGGTTCTGCACACCTTACGCGATTTATTGGGTACTCGTGGCGCTGTAACCCATGAACGTGCGAGCGGTAAGGAGCTTGCGAGTCAAGAACTTGTTAAAATCTTGTCACTTGCGCAACATCAAAATACCTTGATTCAAAACCCGGTAAATAACTCCGGCGCCCCCATTAACATTCGCGAATTGTTGCAAAGTTTATTAAGTAACGAGCAACAAAAGGCGCAAGCTATTAATCAGGTTGATGATGACGTTATCAATCTGGTCAGCATGATGTTTGATTTTATTTTGGATGACCGCAATCTCGCGGCGCCTATGAAAGCGCTCATAGGCCGTTTGCAAATTCCTATGGTGAAAGTGGCAATTGCAGATAAGACTTTTTTCAGCAAAGGAGGGCACCCTGCGCGTCGCTTGCTAAATGAAATGGCGATGGCTGCTTTAGGTTGGCAAGAGTCCAGTGATTCTAATTTCAATAGTGATGGTCAGCGTAAAGACAGTTTGTACAATAAAATGGAATCTACTGTACAAACTATTCTGTCGGATTTCGAAACCGACATGTCTATCTTCAATAATTTATTGACAGATTTTCGTTCGTTCCTGGAGAAGGACAAGCGCCGTGCGCAAATTCTTGAGCAGCGCACCATTGATGCGGAAGATGGTAAAGCAAAATCTGAACGTGCTCGCCTGCAAGTAGATGCTGTTTTAAACAGATTAACGTCTGGCCATGATTTACCTGCTCCTGCGCAAAAATTATTGCGTGACGCCTGGGGTAATGTGCTGTTTATTATTTCGTTAAAGCAGGGCATTGAAAGTGCCGAATGGCAGGCCGGTATTCGCACAGCGCAACAACTTGTTTGGAGTTTGACTGCGCCTATGACGAAGGAAAATCGTCAGGGTTTACTGCGTTTGGTTCCGCAACTGTTACAAAAATTGCGTGAAGGTTTGGAGGATATTTCTTACAGTCCATTTGAAACAACCCAATTATTTAAGCAGTTGGAAACCTTGCATTTAACTCGCTTGCGTTCAGTGCCTAAAATTGATGAAGCGCCAGCGCCAAGTGCTCCCAAAATACAAGTTAAGTTGGCAGATATTGCTGCACCCAATATTGCAGTTACACGCGTACAAGTTGCGGAAGTGCCTGTATTAAATTCTGTTCCAAAAGTTGAAGCTGTTGATACCAAACTTGTGGCTGCTGAAGTATCAAATGCCGTAAACGAAGCTACAGCAAAAAACAATATAGATATCAAACCTTCACTTCCGACTACTCAAGAAGCTTCTGTACCTGCAGTAGCTGAAAATCCAGCGGATCAGGTACCTGTCGTTCAGGCGGTCGCCCCTGCTGTTGAACCTCTGGTTCCTGTAGGTGCTTCGCTTGAATCACTTGAAACTTTTGTCGTTGTTAGTGAGGACCCTCCAGTTGCTGCCGTTGCAGATAGCTTGCCCGAAGGTGATCAACATCTCGCGCTTGTTGGCAACATCACTCAAGGCAGTTGGTTTGAGATGCAAACAGAAGATGGTCAAAAGTTCCGTAGCCGTCTGGCTGCAATTATTCGTGCTACTGGAAAATACATTTTTGTAAATCGTTCCGGGGTTAAGGTTGCAGAAGAAACACGTATGAGTTTGGCGATGGCGCTTAAGTCCGGTCGTATGCAAGTATTGGACGACGGTATGTTATTCGATCGTGCACTCGAGGCCGTTATAGGAAATTTACGCAACACCCGTTAGTGCTTGCGGGTGCAAAGTTCTCATCTTGGGTTTATCATGCCTGCGTCAAAGCTAGCCCTAACCCGGGCATGATAAACACAAGGCAGAACTTCAGGTGATTTCAACTGATCGCGGTTTGGAAGATGGCGGTATCAAGGATGGGTACCTAATTACCGCAACCCAATGTCCATCTCCTAATGCCAATCAGCGTCCAGCTGGGCTATCTGTCAGTCTCCTTGTTATTCACAATATCAGTTTGCCACCCGGTGAATTTGATAATGGTTATGTGCGGAAGTTTTTTACTAACCAGTTAGACCCATCCCTTCACTCTTATTTTCAGACGACTGCTGACCTAAAAGTGTCTGCACATATTTTTATAGAGCGCACTGGCAATATCATTCAATTTGTTCCTTTTAGCGATCGTGCCTGGCATGCCGGGGTATCGTCTTTTCGTGGCGTGGCTAACTGCAATGACTACAGTATTGGTATTGAATTGGAAGGTTGCGACAATATTGCTTACACTGACGCCCAATATGATGCGTTGACAGGGCTCACGCGCCAAATTATGAAGGCCTATCCTGAAATAACACCGGAGCGAATAGTGGGCCATAATCAAATAGCGCCAGAGCGCAAAACAGATCCGGGTGAAGCCTTTGACTGGGCTCGCTTTCATCAATTGCTTGGGAGCAATTGATTTTACGAATTAATGACGAGAAGTAGTTATGATTTTTTTAAGTTTGATAGCCGTGTTGGCGATTATTTATTGGTCGAACAATACAGCTACTGTTTTGCAGCGTGATGGTTGGTTTATCTGGTTGTTGAATCGCTTGCGTGCACTGCCTGCAGCGTCTTCGTTTCCCTTGCTCCCCATGATTTTGGTTTTTATTTTACCACTGCTCACTTTGATGATTTGCATTTGGGCAATAGTGCATTTTTTATCGATAAACTTTTTATTTTTCTTATATGTCCCCATTCTTTTGTACAGCTTGGGACGCGGTGATTTCTTGGCAGAGGTTAATAATTATATTGCAACTGCAAGCCGAGGTGATTCGGTGGCGGCCAGTAAATTGATTGATGAGCTTCGTGGGCAAGCGGCAGATGATAGTGGTACGGCTGAACTCGTTGGCGATTGGAAAAGCTTGCATACCCAGGCGTTAAAAGTTATTGCCTATAGAGGCTTTGAACGTACCTTTGCAGTTATATTCTGGTTTGTAATCGCTGGCGCCGTTGGCGCATTGTTATATCGTATGAGTGCGATTTATCGCGAGCAAACCATACCTGCTACCAATGAAGCATTGCTTGCAGATAAATGGCTTTGGTTAATTGAATTTCCCGGGGTCCGATTAATGGGTTTAACCTGGGCGTTTGTTGGCAACTTCGATAGCAGTCCCTTGCGTGATAGCCTGGTAGATACAGAAAATTCGTCGATGACAATTCTGAATAATAGTTTACGCGGTGCCTTGGGTGCGCCCACAGATTTATATATTAAGCCAGACGTAGAAAGTGTTGTTATTGTTGAACAAACTCTCGAGGTTGTTGCGGAACCCACGGAAGCAGATCTTGAAGCGGAAGAAAACGCACAGGAAATTATTGAAGATTTAGTGGGGATTACATTGAGTCCACAAGCAGAACCTGCTTATTCATTTGCGCTTGTTAAATCCAGTGTGCCGCTGTATTCGCGTTCACTTTTATTTTGGGTGGGCGCTATAGCGTTTGCCACTTTATTCATTTAATTTTTAATTGTCGTGGGCTCGCCCGCGATTTAAGTATTAAGAGGTTTTTAGTCATGCCTTCATTTGATGTTGTTTCAGAAGTTGATAAACACGCACTTACCAATGCTGTTGATCAGGCAAGTAAAGTGATAGTAA
This sequence comes from uncultured Gammaproteobacteria bacterium, assembly GCA_966096785.1. Classification (GTDB taxonomy): domain Bacteria; phylum Pseudomonadota; class Gammaproteobacteria; order Pseudomonadales; family Cellvibrionaceae; genus Cellvibrio. The sequence continues at coordinate 6,722 of CBHTVU010000208.1, forward strand.
GTCGTTACGATTTTAAAGGAGTGGATGCCAAGTTTGATCGGAAAGAGTTCGAAATTACGATCACAGCCGATACCGAATATCAGCTCGACGCTATGCTGGATTCTTTCAGAACTGCGCTACCTAAAAACGGCATCGGCGTTTCCTGTTTGGATATTAAGCCTGTTAAAACAGCCGGCAAACAAGTCAAAAGAGATATTACAGTGCGCACGGGTTTAGAGACCGAGCTCGCAAAAAAAATCGTTAAATTAATTAAACATGAAAAAATGAAAGTGCAAGCGTCTATTCAAGGTGAGCAAGTAAGGGTTACTGGTAAAAAGCGCGATGATCTGCAGGAATGTATGGCTATGTTGCGCGCGGCTGAGCTTGAGATGCCGTTGCAGTATACGAATTTCCGTGATTAAAAATAAGTTTGTTGACCTTTCACTCTGAGCGCGAAGCAGTCGAAGAGTAGCGCGCAAATCCTTCGACTGCTTCGCGCTCAGGATGAACGGAGTAAATATTCAGTAAGACTTTATTTCACCCCGGTTTTATTCCAAAGCCAAGCCAACAACAACAAGGTTGGTATTACCGAAAGCGTGCTAAATATAAAAAATGTTTGATAGTTTGTCGCTTCTACAATGTACCCTGAAACCCCTCCAATAAATTTGCCTGGTAAATTTGCAAGTGATGCCAGCAGTGCATACTGCGTTGCAGTAAAGTTGCGATCCGTAAG
>CBHTVU010000209.1:0-7421 GCA_966096785.1 uncultured Gammaproteobacteria bacterium
ATCGCAACCTGTTATTTAGCAAATCAGCTTCGTTCAATTGGCGTTAATCTTAGTCGAGTTCGTGGGCTTTCCACATTGGCGTATACAAAAACTATAGAGGCCGACCACAGTATTCACGGTTTGAATGAAGACTTGGAATTTGGTTTTTCTTCGCTTATGTCCGAGGGCGTATTAGCTCCGAAGTTAGTTAGCAGCGTCTCGTTTCTTCAAAAAACTGCTTTTTTCGAATCTTATTCAAGTCTCAAAGATGATTTGCCTGTGCCTTTTCATCAAGTCATGGCTCGTTTAATTCGTGAAGGAGTGGCTACCCAATGGTGGGCTGCGTCGCCACTCGTCGCTTTACATGATGCCAATAAATTTCATCCTGCATTGCATCAATTTTATAGTGGTAATATACGCCCTTATGGTGCCAGAATAAATGTTCAAGCATATTCAGAAATACTAAATTCTAAATCACTCTCGTTGGGTGTTAAATTTCTAGATGTTTCGAATGTTAATATTAGTGCGAATGCGCAGCATATTTCAGGCTTACACATTGATGCAGATACTATTTTACGAGATGCATTTTTTATTGATATGACTGCTGAGCGGCGGTTATACGGATTGATATTGAAATCGGAAACAAATAATTCGGATGCAGAACAATCCGACTTTAGTTATTCCACTGAACCTTGGTTAGGAAATTGTTTGGCACTGGGTGAAGCCGCGATTAGCTTAAACACGACTGCCCCTGTTAATCATTTTGAGTGGCTATATAAAGCGTTGGTCCGATTTGTTGATTTTTTTCCATGTCCTGAGCGTCAGGATGTTTTGGCGCGGGAATATAATCGCCTTCAAAAAAATGACAATGTCGCTATCGCAGATTTTTTACAAACTTACCACTCTTTGCTCACGGGAAGCAGCAGAGAGTTATTGCCGAAAAAATTACAACACCGCGTAAATTTATTCGCTGAGTCATGTCAATTAAGTGAAGATGCTGCTGGCTGGGCATATCCAGGTTATTGGCCGTCGCTAATGTTTGCCGCAAATATAATTCCTCAACATCTACCGCGACGCGTTCAGGAAATCCCATTGAAATATCTTATGGATTGGTACAACCAACGTTTGCATAATATAGGTACTATAGTGGGCCGATCATATAACTTATAAAGTTCATTCCATTAAAACATTAATATTCCACTGTAACGATAATTAAGAAGCTAACCATGTCAACTAACACGCTAAAAAAAGTAGTCATTCTCGGTGGTGGTACAGCCGGATGGATGACTGCCGCCGCAATGATTAAACTTTTGGGTAAACAGTATTGCGAAGTCATTTTGGTTGAGTCCGATGAAATCGGAACTGTGGGTGTCGGTGAAGCAACTGTGCCGCCCATGTCGATATTTAATAAAACACTCGATATTGATGAGAATGATTTTTTAAAAAATACGCAAGGTACATTCAAACTCGGAATTGAATTTGTAAACTGGGGAAAAATTGGCGACCGCTATATTCATGCGTTTGGTGATGTTGGCAAGGATATGAACTCCCTCCATTTTTATCAATACTGGCTAAAAATGCATTTAGCAGGAAAAGCCCCCTATTTAGAGGAATACGGATTAAATGCGAAGGCCAGCTATCAAAATAAATTTATGCGATCTGAAAATAGAGGAAATTCTCCGTTATCCAATATTGCCTACGCCTTTCATTTTGATGCTGGTTTGTATGCCAAATATCTGCGTAATTACGCTGAGCAAAAAGGCGTATTACGTATAGAAGGTAAGGTAAAGGAAGTTAACTTAAAACCCGAAGATGGCTTTATAAAATCCTTGCTTTTACAAGATGGGCAAGTGGTAGAGGGTGATTTATTTATTGATTGTTCTGGATTCAGAGCGCTGCTTATTAGCGATGCTCTAAAGGTAGGCTTTGAAGATTGGAGCCACTGGTTGCCTTGCGATAGAGCTTGGGCAGTTCAATGTGAAAATGTAACTGAACTTACCCCTTATACAAGATCTACTGCACACGCTGCGGGATGGCAGTGGCGAATTCCTTTACAGCATCGTGTGGGTAATGGTCATGTATTTGCTAGCAAATATATGAGCGAAGAAAAAGCACGTGAAATTCTTATCGAAAATCTCGAATCACCTCCAATAACTGAACCGCGATTAATAAAATTCAAAGCGGGAAAACGCAAAGAGATATGGCATAAAAACTGTGTTTCTATTGGTTTAGCGTCAGGATTTCTTGAGCCATTGGAATCTACGAGTATCTATTTAGTACAGTCCGCAATTGCAAGATTGCTAGCGCTGTTTCCATCGACTGATTTTAAACAAGACGATATTGATGAGTTTAATCGCCAATCTGATTTTGAGTACGAAAAAATTCGTGATTTTATTATTTTGCATTATTACGCCAATGAGCGAGACGATTCGGAGTTCTGGCGTTATTGCCGCAATATGTCTGTACCCGAAGCGTTAACTCGTAGGATAAATCTTTTCAAATCAAGTGGCCGTGTATTTCGGCAGACGGTAGAAATGTTTTGTGAATTGAGTTGGGTTGAAGTGCTCTTGGGGCAAGGCATTACACCGCAGGCCTATGACCCGCTGGTTGATCGCATGTCTGAAGATGAAATAGCGCAACGCCTTGAAAGTGTGCGACAGGTAATCCAACGTTCAGTAGACTACATGCCTAGCCATGCAGATTTTATTGCGCACAATTGCAAAGCTGAGAAAATCATGTAGTCATTGATATTCAAAGAATTAAAAGGGACACCAGTGATTGCTGGTGTCCCTTTTAATCATTAATTTTTTTGCGGTAAGGTTAAGGCTTCACACACCCCTTCTCACCTTCAGGCAACTTTTGCAACCGCACATTAGTAATGCTTAGTCCCAACTTACCTTCAGTATTAATATCAAAAGGGCCACTAACTTTTTTAATGTCGAGCCCTTCTTTGGTAAAGCAATTCAGTGGAATAGGTAGGGATGTCCATTCATCTTTTGGTAAATCCTTGAGAATGTTGGCAACATGCATTTCACCGCGACAGGGGTATCCACAACTCATTCCAATGGTGACGTCTTTATCGGGTTTGGTATCCAGCCGTATGTCGAACACAAGTGCGCCTTCATTTTCAAATTTACTCAGGTCGATGGGTGCGCCGCCTATTGAAAAAACGCCTTTGCTATTTTTATTGGATTTCCACACGATTTTTATAGCATCGCCGCTGGCTTTAAAATCTACAGGTTCGACAACGACTTTTCCTCCGGCGGATTTACCTTTACGGTTTGATTCAAGTGGCAATGACCAATTATCCGGATCACCCAATTGCAATCCCCATCCTGTAACAGCTTGGCCATTTTGAATGTAATTAAAGTTTGGATTTGGGCCCGCTGTGTCAGCAGCGAATGAAGATGAAGAACAAATGCCGGTGAGGGCAAGAGCAAAAAAAGCAACATTTAGATCACGGAGTTTGCATACAGCCATGATAATTTCCCCATTGTTATTGATTATTTAGAGTTATTGCAGCAACACCATAGTTGCAAGGCAATTGGGCATTGTCAAATTATAGGATAATCCTTTACTGACGGGCTGTGTGTTAATAAAAGATAAGCCCAGCGTGTGGCTGGGCTTATTTAGCGATTTAAAAAAAATAATTAATCGAGATGCTAGTAGCGTTTGTTATCCCGTCATCGAGATAATGAAAAGATTATTAAAATCCCTTACGTTGAACGGTCCAGCCAGATGCATTACAGAAGCCGCAGTTTGACCCTTCAAATTGCTTTGTTGCGTTTGCATCGCCATTGAGTTGGTAAAGGAACCAGGCTGTTGTTATACCGCGGAAGCCGCCACCATTATTGGTGGGTTCAAAGTGCGATACGCCTGCAAGCGTTGCCCAGAAGACAGGAACATTGGCCCGGTTGAAAAGTGGCTGGTGGTTAAGGCTAGGGTTCACAAGCGTGTCCGCCCCGCCCGATAACAACAGCATGGGTCCGTTTTGGCGTGTGTGCGAAGATGTATTATGGCCCAGCCCTAATGTGTAGCCCTCAATTGGTGCTGTAGTGGTTACACGTGAGTCAACACCTGCCATGATTGCGCCACCGCCACCTTGTGAGTGCCCGGACGTGCCGACTTTCCCAAGGTTGACGCGACTTGCGAGGCTGGAACTTTGTAACCAATCGAGGCACGCACGCATTTCGGTACCTGTCCCTGCGTTTGTGGTGTTAGCTGCAACTACTACAAAGCCCCAGGACGCCCAGTGACGCAATAGCGCAGCATAAGACGTTGGTGTAGCTCCGGTACCATTACCCCATAAAATAACGGCGTTGTTGTTGAGCGTAGTGGGGCGATAGACCGTACAACTGCTGCCACCGCGTTCAGAAGTGACTGCTTGGCCACCGCCCTGGCTGTAATCTCCCGATGTACCACTACTCCCGCCTCCGCCCGTGCCACCGCCATAACCGAAAGATGTAGCAGATAAAGTACTGGCGATAAAAAGCAGCGCAGCTGAATAAAGCCATTTAGCTTTGGATAAATGCATTGTTTCCTCCAAAAATTTTTCAAAAGTATGGTGTCATTGTCTAAGTGTATTGACGAAAGGAATTGTAGGAATTATGAGAAGCTTAGGTGACTACCCCAAAAACTTATTTCAACTGGATGTGGTAGATCGTGTAATGTACTTTTGAAAATTGCCAAGCAATTCATATTTTTAATCGCTGTAGTTCAGCATTTCTACTCATATACTGCGATAAATATATCTTTAGGGGACAAATAAATATATGGAAAATATTTATTAACGGGAGCATAGAATGATGATGACTGCACGAAATTTATGGTTATTATTTTTGCCATTGGTAGCTTCTATTTCGTTATTGTTGCGTGACCTGCCAGAGTTGGTGGATGCGAAAAATTTTTCTAATGTAAATAATCAATCCGCTATAAATAACTTCTTTTCTCTGGAAGAAATAATGAGTCGACTCTATGTGGTCGATAAAAACAGATTGGTCATTAACGCGCTAACAGAGAAATATTTATCGCAACTTGTGAATAATAAAGATTTTTACTCTGACGATATTCTCTTACAAAAAACATTTCCTACCTCATCAGGTAAGAAATTACTACAATTGATTTCCTGCTTTATGGCATATAAACATGAAGAGCAGCGCATCAGTAAACCTTACATCCCTTCAAAAACTAATCAGGTCATTGATTATCGTAACTTGCAGAAAAGGTTTTTTGGCGATATTTCGCAGTCTCTCTTTGTTGAATATGATAATTTTTATCAAAGCGCTCAAACTTCTGGTATGCATTTAGTGGTGCCATCGCAGGATGATGTTTCAATTCCAGCGGCATGTATACGAATTCACGATCTTGAATAAGTCACTTCCAATACTGCGGCAGATGATATTTATGATGCTCGCCGCCATCGCCTTGGCAGCAAGCTTTGCGATCGACCATTTATTTCTCATTCCCTGGATTTGCTTTGTGCCTTTTTTATTGGCACTGGATGGCGTGGGTTTAAGGCGTGCCTATTGTTTGGGTTTTATATTCGGTTGTTTATTCTTTTCTATTGCCAGTTATTGGATTGTTGGTTTTCTAAAAAAAATAAGTGACATCAGTCTTGGGTACGCAATTTTACTCGCGAGTATTTATTGGCTTTATTGCACGCAGCTCTATGCTCTTTTAGCAATGATGGTGGTTTGGGCTTCGAAGCAAAAACCAGGCACTGCATGGTTAAGTCTTTCACTATTTGGCACCTTATTGTTTTATTTCTTGCCGGTAATTTTTCCGGCTGACTTATCGGTTACGCAAAGCAAATTTTTGCTGGCGCTTCAAGGCGTAGATAGAACTGGAGCGCTCGGTTTACATTTTATCATTTTGTTACACAACGGCTTGGTTTACTCGGCAGTTAAAGAATTTTTTCGGCCGATGAATAGCTCCCGACGAGTAGCGTTTGCAGTTGTATTCTGTTGGTTCGGTTATGGTATTGGCGCCTATTACTATTGGAGCGCTGAGGAGAAAAAATGGCCTACTGTCAATGTAGGTGTTGTGCAGCCAAATGTTGCAGCTAGCGTTAATATTCCTGCTCCAGCTCAAGGTTATAGCAGAGCTTACGCAAACGAAATAGATTTGTCAGTTTCACTCGCGCGTGCAGGTGCTAGTTTAATTGTTTGGCCTGAGGCTCGTTACAGAGGTTTTTTTAACGCAGATTATGTTCGTGATGCATTTCAACACTATTCCAGGGAGACAAACGTCTCCTTTCTGATTCAAGACTTACAAATAAAAAATAAACTAACATTTAATACAAGTGCACTTATTAATGGCGCCAGCTGGCAGGAGTACACCAAGCAACTACGAATTCCTTTTGGGGAGTATCTTCCATTAGAGGATGTGCCCTTAGCAGGAAATCTTGTGAAAAATCTATTTGGCGATTTTTATACGCCCATTGCTACAGGTGCGATAAGCGAGCCAATGGAGTTTAGAAAAATACACATCCAATCTTTAATTTGCTTTGAGGTTGCTAATGCTTATTACCTTGCGACACGGGTACAAGTGGCGGCTTCCAACAAGAAAGCGATTCAACTTTTGACAGTACAAAGTAATGACAGCTGGTTTGATACCGATATAGAACCGAGATTGCATTTGGCCACATCTCAATTGCGTAGTATTGAACAACGTTTACCTTTGGTTCATGCATTGAATAATGGGCCTTCGTCTTTTTATAAAGCGAGTGGGCAAGTGAACGCATCATTGGCCGCAAATGAGCGCTCCGCCGGGGTTGTGAATCTGGCCTATCCCAAAGAGAGTAAATTAACTTTTTTTGCACGCTACCCTTTCGCATTTATATTAGTAATTCTAATGTCCTCAATTGGCTGGGTGCTCAACGCATTGCTATGGAAAGATCCAAAAAAGATTTTATAAGCCGCTTGGTTCAACCTTGTCCAGGTAATATTTTTTTCGAACCTCAGTGGTGATATTGTTACGTGCTGCTTCTGATAAATCAGTTGCAGATAAACGTTGGGTTAATTCCATTATATAGCTTTGATAGTTATCTTCTTCGCCAAATAACTTTCCTGCCAGTTCATGTCCAAGATAACTCACTCTCAAGTTGGAACGTGCATTTATGTTATGAGTTAGATCTGCGGACGTTGCTATGCTTCCGTCGGGCGCATGTGTGTAATCCCGCTCTGCGATTTTGTAAGCATAGTACTGGAATAAAATCTGGTTAATTGCTTCCGCCGTTTCCAGTTTAAAAGCTTGCTTAACAAGCTCGTCAAGTTTATCCAAGTCAGCGGATGCTCTGTAATGCCCTATTAAACGTACTGCGTTATCCAATTGACGTCGTAGCTGATCATTGACCAAAGGTATGCCATTTTCATCGAGTACAATTTCACTCAGTAATGTGAGTGCTAATGCAGAATCAAAATCATCTTCAGGTAATTGCGCAG
>CBHTVU010000210.1:0-7372 GCA_966096785.1 uncultured Gammaproteobacteria bacterium
TCTCTTTACCAGAAAACTTTAATTAAAATTTATTTAAACAGGGAATCGTCATCCTCGCGTAGCGGGGATCCAGCTTTTTTAAATAGTTTTATTTCAAATCACTTGGCTTATGAAAATCCATATCCGTGTAATCGTGATTCTCGCCAGCCATGCCCCAAATAAACGTGTAATTCGCAGTACCTACTCCTGAATGCATAGACCAGGGTGGTGACACCACAGCTTGCTCATTACCAACCCAAATATGACGTGTTTCTTCCGCAGGCCCCATGAAGTGACAAACCGCATGAGTGTCTGGAATATTAAAATAAAAATAAGCTTCCATACGACGACTGTGGGTATGCATTGGCATGGTGTTCCAAATGCTGCCAGGTTTTAATTCAGTCATACCCATTTGCAACTGGCACGTATCGAGTACTGTGTTAATCATTAGTTGATAAATGTCGCGCTCATTACATGTATCACCTGCGCCCATGTGCAACACTTTGCTGTTTTCTTTATTCACTTTTTTAGTGGGATAAGCGCAGTGGGCGGGTGTTGAGTTTAAGTAAAATTTTGCAGGGTCGTTACTGTCGTCGCTGCTGAATACGACATCTTTTACGCCGCGACCAATGTAGATTGCTTCTTTTGTGCCTATTCCATATTCCACACCATCAACCACGACTTTTCCATTGCCACCGATATTAATGGCGCCGAGTTCGCGACGATGTAAAAAATAATCCGCCTTCAGCTGATCTATTGATTCAAGTTTCACGGCTTTAGTCACCGGCATGACACCGCCAACCATGAGACGTTCGTAGTGGGTATATACAAACAAAATATCATCGGCTACAAATACTTTTTCAATTAAAAAATGCTTACGCAATTTTTCCGTATCGTAGTGTTTATAGTCATCCACATGTACAGCAAAACGTTCTTCAGTGATTTTCATGACGCATCTTTTCTCTATAAAATCTAGCAATAAAAATTAATTCTTTAATAAGGTGTGTATTTCCAAACCGGCCAAAATAAAAGGTGTATTGCCTTTGGCATCGTTAGACGTAATCGGCTCGGTCATATAGTAATCGTAGCTGCCGTCGCGACCGACACCCAAACCTGCCACCAAACATTGGCCGTTCATGCTGATTTTTCCGTCTGGGTGAACGCTAGCGAATTCGTTAATTAAACCCGAATAGCTTTTTACAGCAGCCTCGCGATAAGACACCGGTAGGTAGCCTTTGTTAACTGACTTTGCTAAAAAATAAGTGAACATGGCACTTGCTGTTGATTCGCGATAATTTCCGAGCTCGCCAGGACGATCAGTAATCTGCCACCAGGTTCCCGTATTAGCATCTTGATAGCGCAAAATATCCGGCGCTAACTCCTTAACAATGTCGATTAATGTTGTTCGTAATTTTGTTTCGTTTTCAGGTATGTAGTCCAGCACATCAACTAACGCCATTGCGTACCAGCCCATGCCACGCGACCAATATTGCAGAGATCTGCCGGTTCTTTTATCTGCCCAATCCGCCTTTTTAGATTCATCCCAAGCGTGGTAATACAAACCTGTTTCAGGATTGCGCAAATGATCGCGCGCTACAACAAATTCGTGTACAGCTTCTTCGAAGCTTTTGTGTTGTTGCGCACCTTTTTCATAGGTTACTGCATATTGCGCTAGAAACGGCATACCCATGTAAACACCGTCTAACCACAATTGATTCGGATAAATAATACGATGCCAGAATGCGCCTTCGGATGTTCTTGGATGGCGCTTTAAATTCGCACGCAACGAGTCCACAGCTTTGCGATATTTATTTTCTTTGGTGCGTTGCTCTAACAGAATGACCATGTCGCCCGGCTTGGTAAGGTCAATGCTAAATAAATCCGCATCGAATGCCGTGATTTTTCCATCAGGTTGAATATAACTTGCCGTAACGGTTTCAAGTGCATTTGTGTAACGCGCATCTGGTGATAGTGCGTTCAGTTTTTGTAATGCATTAATCTGCATGCCTACAACATCGTATTCAAATTTAGGTGCGCGTTTGCGATATTCATCCCAACCTTTCGCATGATAATTAAGAGTTTTGCGGGCTAATTCTGAATCTGCCAAACCTTTGCTCCATGCAAGTGCAGAAGCTGAATCCACAGGTTTTATTTTTGCGGTGGCTGAAAGCGCTGATTGAATATTCACGCGCGGCGCTTTGGTTAGCAATTCAACTTCGCGGTCTAGATAAGCTTTAAATTCTTGCTCGGTTTTAATGCCGTTTAATTCCTGATCCCAAGTGGCGACAAAATAATAATCCAATTCACCGCCATTGGTATTCATAACGGAGACATAAGAGTTGCCATCATCTGTTTGCTTTTCGCGCTCGCCTTTGCGAAAAATAACGGCCATACCCAAATAGCTATCATCGCTACTTAAACTTTGTTTACCCCAGCTCGCAGCGTAGGTCCAGGCTGAACCACTGATATTCTGATTACCTGTAATAAATTTTGTATTTGGGTGTTTAACAAGGCCTATAGCCATGTTAGGTAAATCTTTATTTAATTGTGCACGAGGGTCTAGCTCACCGACTGACGCAGATTTCTTCGGATCAGTAATTTTTAATCGCACGTGAGCCAAGCGACTACCAGCAACCATGGAGATATCCGAAGAAACATCAAACGCATGACCATTCACTTTCCAGCCACTGTATTTAATGTTGAAGTCAGAATAGAGAGCGCCATTTTCTAAGATGGTTGCGTCCCAGGTTTTTACATCGGAAACCAAATCAACCGTTTTGCCATTCCAAAAACCGAAGCCACCGGTACCGAGGCTTTTACCTACTTTTAAAATATCTTGGCCCCAGGGAGCATCATGGTGGTATTCCTCGTAATCTTTTTGCCCTACATTTTGTAGAACCATCTCATGTGTTTTTTTACCGAAGATATCAAAGCCATTGCGCCAGTCTAAATAAATCCTGTAGCCGACTTTATCGGATTCTATACCTGGTCCTTCATAGCGAATGAAATAAGAATGATCGGTGTATTGTGGCGGTGGTGTAAATTGTTTTACGTTTTTAAAGTGTGTGAAGTTTTCATACACCTTGTCTTTCCATTGGCCGCCTTCTTTAATGGATATTTCAGCTTGCGTCTGCTTTTTGATTAAGGGAGCTTTGATACTGGCGTCGCTCACAATGGTTAAACGATGCAATTTCGCCGCCGCCAAATTCGTGGAAACCAATAATGCATCTGGCTTACTATCATTGTTTGTATCAATCAATTGGCTCGGTAAAATTTTTCCGTTTTCCTGCGCGACTAGATACTTAGTCTTCTCATCATCAACGGCTAAACCTAGATCATAAAACGAAAATTGCAGTGGCTCTTGTTCGCGCATAAAATTATTTGGATTAGTGACGTCTACGGTAGCAATTGCAAAAGCAGATGAAGCGCCCGGCTTGGTCACGAGCGATTTTTCTGTTCCGCATCCCGCGAGTAAATTAATAGTCGAGCCTACTAATGCCAACGTAAAAACAAATTGATTTTTTTTCAAAGGATTCACCTGCTTTCCTGTGACTATGGTTCGTTACTCGATCAGACTGATCCGCCAGGGCTTTTATAAAACAATAGGTGGTAATAAATTAATTCAGAAATGAGTTAGGTAGGAAACATGCAGGTAAAAAAAGCAGGAATGCCGAGGCTCGACATTCCTGTTAGAAAAACCACCTTAACAACACTTCATAACAACCTTAAAACACACGCTTAAAAAAAATTTGCACATCCAATTATTCCCAAGTGTTGCGGCGCACTTGAAGATTAATACTTGTAATTCACACTCAAATTAAATTGTTTTCCCGTTTCGTGAACGTAAGACAAACGCTTGTCTGCTGCGTCGACCCACTGATCATCCAACTCGTTAGTGAGATTTAATGCATCCAGGGTCACTTTGAAATGCTCATTAATTTCATAGGAAATTTGTGCATCAACATTGGTTGTGCCGTAGGTTCCGTTTTGATCGTTAGCGTTAGCGTCCATCACTGCAAGCGTGAGATATTCATCGCGCTTCGCAAGAGAAACACGCGCCTTAAATGCGTCACGTTCGAAATAGAGCGTGAAACTCGACGAGTTTGGAGATAGAAGTAGTAAAGGTGCAGTTCTTAAGCTTCCCGTTGCGGTGAAGTAGTCCAGATCAGCATTCACATGAGTATAAGAACCTATTACTCCGAAATTACTCCACAAACCTGGCAAGAAAGTGAAAGGTTGTTGGTAAGTAAGCTCATAACCGTTAATGGTTCCGCCCGGCGCATTAGCTTGTTCACTGATCGCCCACGTTGCATTTTCGTTACAATCCGTCCCGTACAGTGACCCGCAAGCGGCGATAGCAGCTTCTTCAGGGCTTGTTCCCAAGCTGGCCAGAGTACCGACACTGGTAAGAGGTCTACTGCTTGGCACCGTTTGCACGAAGGTATCGACTTCTTTGCGGAAAATACCAAAACTCACTGCCGCTTCTTCAGCGAAATACCATTCCACGCCTAAATCATAGCTTTTTGCTTTAGAAGGAATTAGATAGGGATTGTTAACCGAAACTGAGCGGTTGGCGCCCGAGCCCGTCACCGTCACGTTAGTATCTGCAGTTAATTGACCAGGGTTAGCGCGGGCTATACCTTCAGAATAGGACGCACGGACTTGAACATCCGTAATAGGCTCAAGCACCAGATTCAAAGATGGCAGCGTATCGGAATAGCTTGTGACTACACGCTTCTGACTCCATGCACCATTTTGCTTTACCCAACCTGTGGATTCCTGATCGGTGCTGAAATGACGTACACCCACATCGCCACGAAATGGCATTCCGCCAATCTCGGTTTTGAAATCCAATTGCATGTAGGAACTCAAGGTATCTTCAGTCACATTGAAAGTGGCGCCACGAGCGGTACTGCTTTCAGAGGTAGTCATTGGCTTGCCCCACAGACCAAAAGTCTCCATGACCAGCGCGCGATTAGGCAATAACCAGGGTCTATCCTGACCGAGGCCGGAATCGTAACTGACAATTAAATCGGGGTTAGCCTGAAGATCTACGCCACAAGTTGGGCTCGGGGTATTCGCTGCGGTAGTGGTTCCTGTGAGCGAGCAATTATTGCTACCTGTAGATGCCGCACCCAAAGCTTCGCCGCCGGTATATGCGGATTGCCAGGTGTCCACCTCGAAGGATTTGTCGGTAACACCAGCCTTCAACGTAAAGGTATCGTTGAGGTCGTATTCAAAATTAATGGCCGACGTATCGTAAGTATTCAGCGTGGCTTGAGGACGTTGACGCACACTATTAATCGACCAATTTGCCGGAACAAAAGCTCCCTCGCCAAAAGTAATACGGCCATCGCCGTTGCGATAATCCCAGGTTAAATTTTGATTATTGGCCTGCATAATGATGGTGTTCTGAATGGGATTTTTGAAATCTGATTCAGACGTACCTATAAGTGCATTAACTCTGAAGCTATCAGTAAATTCATGTTTCGCAGACAAGGTGTACATCGAAAAATCTGTGCTCAATTCGTCCTGGCGATTCTCCGCAAGTAAGCGTGCACCGGTCATGGATGCATACACCAATGAGTTACCGCGAATTTCATAATCCGTAATATCTACGTTGGCATTTTGCCCACCATTCATAGACGCTTCGAGGAATTTTTCTTGTCGAGTTGCTTCATATTTAGATAACAAGGCATCCAAACTTATTTCGGTTGAATCTGTTGGGCGGAATTGCAAAGAGGCACTAACGCCTTCGCGCGATAAATCAGTTTGGTAGGAGTCGTAACGTGGAATACGCGGATGGAACGCAGTGACCACATCCGTTGACCCTGTAGTCGCTACGCCTTTTAATTTGCCAAATTTTTCACCGGGTGCATTACTCCAGCGAACGGTGCTTGTGCCTTGATCGAGAAGGCTGCGCTCAGAATAGGAATAGGATAAAAGTGCGCCGACTTTACCATCTGCAAATTGTTTGCTGACAAGAAATCCACCGGCAGGATCTTTTTCTTCCGACAAACTGTTGTAACCAATCTGGCCATTCGCCGTAAAAACAAGATCATCACCGTAATCAAAGGGACGCGCAGCGCGCATGTCTACAGTGGCTCCGAGTGAACCTTCATCGACTTGCGCAGAACCTGTTTTGTAAACCACGAGTGAACTGAACAAATCAGATGAAAAAGTGTTGAAATCAAAACTACGCGAGCGGTTGTTACCGCCGGTTGCATCTGTACCGCCTGTTGTGGAAACAGTTTCCATACCATTTACGCGAATGCGCGTGTATTGCGGACCAAGACCACGAACAGAAATATTGCGACCTTCACCACCGGAGCGAGTGATGGCAATGCCAGGAATACGCTGAAGCGATTCCGCTAAATTATTATCAGGAAACTCGGCGATATCTGAAGAAGTAATTGCATCGACTACTCCCGATGCCTCGCGCTTGGTATCTAGCGACTTAGCGATACTCGCACGAAAGCCAGTGACTTGAATTTCTTCAATGGTACCGTCTTCTGTTTGCGATGAAACAACTTGTGCGTGTGTACTTGCAGGCAGAGCAAACGCCATTGCAAGCACAAGTGGATTTATTTTTACGTTTTTCATTTGCTATTCCCCATCGTTATTGTTAAGCCACATTTGCGTTGTGATATTTAATTTTGCAAACTTCTAGTGTGGCAAAAATATTTTTACCTGTGTTTTTCGATGTCGAATGCCGATTTAATAATTTTCAGTTATGTGCTCTGAAATATTTTTATATTTATATTGAAAAAATTTTTCCCTGGATGGTGACATTTTTTGTAGCAAAACCATCCAGATTCTGGAGAATACCCACATCTTCAATCGTTTGAAAATACGAATTTATTAAATGTAAATTGCGGATCGGAGACCGCTCGTACCCCATCACGTTAAAAACCTGTTTAGCGTTCTTGCAATGAAAATTACGCACTTCAATATTTCTTACGTGCGGAGTATTTGTTCCGCTATCACCTTCTTCGTAATTAAAATCTATAACAACTGCAGTCTGAACGTCTCCAATGTTGATATTGCGAAGGTAAACGTCTTCAATCAGCCCACCGCGCACAGAATTGGTTTTTATGCGCAAGCCACGCTCAAGATCCGGGCTGCTCATTTCACAATTTTCTGCAAAAATATTTCGCGCTCCACCGGAAATCTCACTGCCTATAACTATTCCACCGTGACCGCTACGCATTTTGCAGCCGCGAATAACAATATTTTCACTGGGAACAGCCAGACGGCGGCCATCGTCATTTCGCCCGGATTTTATGGCGATACAATCGTCGCCTGTATCAAAATAACAATTTTCAATGATGACGTTTTTACAGGATTCTGGATCGCAACCATCTGAATTTGGGCCGAGGCTGGCACAGGTAAC
>CBHTVU010000211.1:0-7319 GCA_966096785.1 uncultured Gammaproteobacteria bacterium
TAATCTCCATGGATTCTACAATTCGTTCCAATTTAAGCGTAGGTATGCCGCTTGATTTACTGGTGTACGAAACCGACAGTTTATGTGTAAAAACTCACGTGAGTATTGGCGTGGATGATCCTTATTTCCAACAGCTACGTTCAAGTTGGGGCGACCGCTTGCGGCAAGCCTTCAATGATATGCCGGCTCCAAACTATTAATTGAAGAGGGTTTATTCCCTTCTATTTAATTACAGGGTTCGTGTTGGTTGAGTAGCAAAGTTAAAAAATCATCGGTTGGCATTGGGTAATGCATGAAAAATCCCTGTGCCATGGTGCATTGGTTTTTGATAATAAAGTCCAGGGTTTCCTGATCCTCAATACCTTCTGCAATGACATGCAGATCAAGGTGATTACAAATATCAATAATGCTGCGAGCAATTGCGTATTTCTTTTTATTGTGCGTGACCCCAATCAAAAACGATCGGTCAATTTTTAGATAGTCTATGGGTAAATCTTGCAAATAACTGAAGGAAGAATAACCTGTTCCGAAATCATCTATTGCAAAACGAATTCCCAGGTTACGCAATTGATTCATAATGCGCAGCACGCTTTCCTTGTCTTCCATAAACAAGGATTCGGTAATTTCCAGAACGATTCTTTCACCGTCAACGGCATAGTCTGCTAATTTGCGATGAATATTTTTGACCAGTTCGGTATCTTTAAATTCACGTGCCGACAAGTTAATTGCTACAGAAATTTTATCGTTGATGCCGTTTTGCTTCCAGCGAGCTATTTCTTGGCACACTTTATCAAATACTAATTTTCCAATTTCACCAATCAGGTTTGCTTGCTCGGCAACGGCAATAAATTGTGTTGGTGGTATAAGGCTGCCATCCGCAGTAACCCATCGGGCCAAAGCTTCTGCTGCAACAATTTTTCCAGTGCGTAAATTAATTTCCGGCTGTAAATGAATACGAATTTGATCGGTGCTTATTGCAACTCGAAGTTTATCTTCAAGCTCCAACTGGTGTAACGCCAAACGTTCCAATTCCTCGCTGTAAAATTGGAAATTATTTTTGCCCAATTTTTTAGCGCGATACATTGCCATGTCGGCTTTGCCAATTAAACCGTCAGGCGCGAGATCGTCACGTGGATAAATGCTGATCCCCATGCTGCAACTGATGAAATGATTGTGGTTATTCAGCAGGAATGGGCGCGCCAGTGAATCCAGGATATTGGTGCACATGCGGTTTAATCCCGATTGGGAAATGGTGGACTCAATCAAAATTAAGAATTCATCGCCACCCAAGCGGGCCAAAATGTCGCTTTCGCGAACGCAGTTGCGCATACGTTTAGTGGCGATACGCAGCAGTTCATCACCAGCCTCATGACCATCAGTATCATTAACTTTTTTGAAGTTATCCAAATCAATAAAAATAATCGCAAGTTTTTTATCTTTTTCCGGGTTGTCCTTAATGATTGAATCAATTCTCTCAAGTAAGAAATTGCGGTTGGGTAGGCCAGTTAAAGCATCGTGATAGGCTTGATGATGAATTAACTCCTCGATTTTTTTCTCTTCAGTAACATCCCTTAGGCACCATACACGACCAATTAGCTGGCCGTTTTGTAATTGCGGCAGGGAATGGTATTCAAAAATGCGTCCATTGGTGAAATGTAATGTTCCTGTAAGCCGAATACTGGGCTGCTTTTGGAGAGATTCAATAATTTCGCTCAAGTGCCAAGGGTTCAATAACATCTTGTGAACATTTTGCCAGGAGATTGTCTGATTTTTACCCTCATATTTCGCAATATCAGGCAATAGTTCCTTGCCCATTTTATTGCTCTTAATGAGTCGGCCGAAATTATCCAGCGATAAAATTATTTCTCCTGTTGCATCGAAGGTTGCATTGAGTGCCGTCAGGGATTTTTGCAGCTGATCCTGGGTGTCAGTCAGCGTTTGCAACTGGGTACCCAAAAGGCGGGTGCGTTCGCTCAGGTCTGTATTAGTAAGTGCCAAGGCTTTGTTGAGCTTTTGCAGTTCGGCGTGCTGTTGGCTATAGGTATCTGAGATAACTTGGAATAAAGCGGGTTGTTGAGCCAATAAAATGCTAGTTCGGGCATGTTCCTGGAGTTGACGCAATAATAATTCATGCATAAGTAATGTCTGGAGGCTTGCCTCTGGGGATCAATTCGTTGGCTAAAATTTAAGCAAATTGATTGTCGCTTAAAGTGTCATATATTGAGGCGCCATTATGCAGGTCTTTGGGGGCTTTAGGCTAGAGAATCGGCTGTAATAAATACAAAGTGAAATTTTTTTAGGCATTAGGTAGCGTGCCGGTAATCTAATGGTTATCCAGAAGGCTTGTGTGGTTCAGAAAATGGTTATGCTGATTGCTGCGTGAATTATTGTGATGATTCTTCATTCGCAGTTAGATGAGGAATTCGCTTGTTTCCTTAAGTGGTTTTACGCGTTTAAATATATCCGTGAGTATGGGTGATATAAATGTCAGACCAAGTCGCAAAACCATTGCTGGCGCGGTTTGGCGTTTACAAATAGTGACATTTGTGAATTTTTGTTTGAGCGCGGGCTATGCCACAATCCGTTCCTACAATTTTTAACTTCACTTCCGCTATTGGGTGGTCCTCTGTAATGCGTAAATCCAAATCTATTATCATTTCCGTCGCCGCAGTACTCGTTATATTTTTAGTTTTGGCGCTCATCAAAGGCACTCAAATTAATTCTATGGTTCAGGCGGGAAAAAGTTTTGTTCCTCCGCCGGAATCAGTAGGAGTATTTACTGCAGAGCTTCAAGATTGGCCGAACACATTTACCGCTATGGGCACCGTAGAGGCAGATGAAGGTATAAATATTTCTGCGGAAGTTGCCGGAAAAGTTCAAAAAATTCTGTTCAGATCCGGCGAGCAAGTAAAAGCTGGAACGGTCATTCTCGTGCAAGAATCTGGCAATGAAACAGCGCAATTGAGTGCTGCTAATGCGCGCTTACAACTAGCTGAAGCAAATTATGATCGTATGGTTCAACTGCGTAAAAAAAATACAGTTTCGCAAAACGAGCTTGACACAGCATTGCAACAAAAAGGGTCCGCACAGGGTGATGTGGATAATTTGAAAACAACCTTGGATAAGAAAAATGTTAAGGCTCCGTTTGATGGCCGCCTAGGTATTCGCAAGGTGGATTTAGGTCAAGACTTGGCAGTGGGTACAGAAATTGTTTCCTTGCAAGCAACTAATCGAGTTCGCGTTAATTTTCCCGTCCCACAACATTGGTTAGTAAAAATGACCAAGGGTCTGCCGGTTACGGTGCAATTGGGTGACGGTTCCAATAATGTTGTGAAAGGTGAAGTTACTGCCATAGGTGCAGATATTAATGCAGCCACACGTAATGCGACTGTTCAATCTTCACTGGAAAATGCGGGCAATCAATTTATTCCCGGTATGGCGGTGGAAACCCGAGTGACTTTGTCAAATCCGCAGAAAGTTTTGGCGGTACCGACTACTTCAGTTATTTTTGCTCCCTTCGGAGACACTGTTTTTGTTATTGAAAAAGATGATGGTAAGTCTAATAAAGCAGATGGCGACAAGAGCAAAACTGATCAAGATAAAACCAAGCAAGATAAAGACGCAAAAGATCAACCCGCTAAGGCTGCACAAGGTGGACTAAAAGCGCGGCAACAATTCGTGCGTTTGGGTAAATCTCGCGGTGATTTTATAGAAATTGTAGATGGAATTAAGCCAGGTGAGCAGGTGGTTAGTGCAGGTGCTTTTAAATTAACAAATGGGCAATCTGTTGTTATCAGCAAAACTCCACTGCCGGATTTTAAAGCAGAGCCAAAACCAATAGACCAATAATTTTCTATTGGTGTGGAATGTGTTGATCTACTTGTTGACGCATTCCTACAAAGACTTTTTGTTTTCACTCAAACACGATTGAGTTATTCCTATGAAATTTACTGATATTTTTATCAAGCGACCTGTGCTCGCCATGGTTGTGAGCCTGCTGATTCTATTAGCGGGATTACAGGCCGCGAATTCACTTTCTGTGCGGCAGTATCCGCGCAGTGATATTGCTGTAATTACGATCAACACCGTTTATGTTGGCGCTAATGCCGAATTAATTCGTGGATTTATTACCACACCTATCGAGCGAGCTATAGCATCAGCCGATGGCATTGATTATGTAGAATCCAGCAGTGCGATGAGTTTGTCTACTATCAATGTGCATTTGCGTTTGAACTACGATCCGCTCAAGGCCATGACGGAAATTAGTGCAAAAGTAAATCAGGTGCGCGGTAATTTACCTCCTGAAGCAGAGGTACCTGCAATTACCGTTGAAGCTGCGGATAGTCAATTCGCGTCTGCCTATCTTACCTTTAATTCAAAGATTCTTGAGCAAAACCAGATCACTGATTTCCTGACTCGTTCAATTCAACCGCGATTAACCGCTATCGCGGGCGTACAAAAAGCAGAGGTTTTAGGTGGCCGTACTTTCGCCATGCGCATTTGGTTGAAGTCGGATCGCTTGGCTGCTTTAAATGTATCACCTTCCGAAGTGCGGCAAGCATTGGCTACCAATAATGTTCAGGCAGCAATTGGACAAACACGTGGTAGTTATACCCAAGTGAATTTGCGTGCAGATACAGATTTAAAATCCGTTGAAGAATTTAAGCGTTTGGTGGTTCGCCACAATGAGGAAGGTACAATTCGTTTGGATGATGTTGCCGATGTGGTGCTCGGTGCAGAAGATTACAACACAGAAGTAAACTATTCAGGCGACACTGCAGTATTCATGGGTATTTGGGTTGCACCTAATGCAAACTCGCTGGAAGTTATTCGCAATGTTACCAAGGAAATGGATAAGATCCAGGCAGATTTGCCGTCGGGTTTAAACGGTGCAGTTGCCTATGATGGTACGAAATATATTGAATCAGCTATTCATGAAGTTATTAAAACCTTATCTGAAACTTTGCTGATTATTATTGTTGTTATTTTTCTGTTCCTGGGCTTTAGTCGTTCGGTCATTATTCCGGTACTGGCGATTCCGCTGTCATTGGTTGGTGCATTATTTATTATGCAAATTTGTGGCTTCTCGCTCAATTTGCTCACCTTGCTGTCTATAGTCCTCTGCGTTGGTCTGGTGGTGGATGATGCTATTGTTATGGTGGAAAATATTGAGCGTCATATTCAGGAAGGCAAAACACCGTTCAATGCATCTATTGTGGCCGCGCGCGAATTAGCGGGCCCCATTTTAGCGATGACAGTGACTCTGATTTCCGTTTATGTACCTATAGGTTTGCAAGGTGGTTTAACAGGAACGCTATTCCGTGAGTTTGCTATTACGCTCGCAGGTGCAATTACCATTTCTGCCATAGTGGCAATTACCTTGTCGCCTATGTTGGGTTCAAGGATGCTTAAATCACATCGCGAAATTGATGCACCCCTGGCCAATATTTTTAATCGCTTTTCACATTGGTACAGTTCGAAATTAAATGTAACTTTAGAAAACCGCGCAGGAATTTATATTTTCTGGGTGGGTATAGCGCTGCTGTGTTTTCCTCTTTATTTATTTTCACCGAAAGAGTTAGCACCTACTGAGGATCAAGGTGTTATCTTCGGCATTGTGGATTCCCAGGCAAATGCAACTATGGATCAATCATCGCACTACGGAAAAATTGTAAATAAAGCCTTTATGGATAATGACGAGACCGCATTTACGTTCCAATTGACTACGCCAACGGCGGGTTTTGCCGGCATGGTGTTGAAGCCGTGGGATGAACGAGATCGTACAGTATTCGATGTAATGCCAAGTGTACAAAAAGCCTTAGCTGAAATTTCCGGTGTGCGTATTCTGCCAATTACACCTCCTGCCTTACCAGGCGGTGGTCAATTCCCGGTCGAATTTGTTATTGCCTCTACGGAAGATTCAAAAGAAATTTATAACTACGCGATCAAGCTGCAACAAAAAATGAATGCAAGCGGAATATTTTATTTCAATGTTTTGGATATGAAGGTGGATCAACCGGATTATCAATTAAGTATTGACCGCGATAAAGTTGCTGATCTTGGTTTGAATATGCAACAGGTGATTAATGACTTGGGAACTTTGCTGGGTGGTGGTTACGTCAACCGTTTTAATATGGCTGGGCAAAGTTACAAAGTTATTCCCCAAGTAAAACGTGGTGAGCGTTTAACACCTGAAGATTTGACACAGTTATATATTACAGGCCCCGACAATAAATTAATTCGTGTTGATCAAATTGCTTCGTTTAACCACTCGACTGCGCCACGTAGCATTAGTCGTATGCAACAGTTGAATTCTGTAAAAATTAGCGGTGTGAGCGGTAAGCCTTTAAGTGAAACTCTGGCATGGTTGGAAAATGAAGCCAGTCAGATTTTACCTAAAAATTACAGCATTGATTACACCGGTGAATCGCGTCAACTCAAGCGTGAGGGAAATACTTTTTTGCCCGCTTTCCTGATGGCGATTACCATGATCTTTTTGGTATTGGCGGCGCAATATAATAGTTTCCGCGATCCAATTGTAATTTTGGCGGGCTCTGTACCTCTAGCGATTTTCGGTGCATTGATATTTACCTTTATCAAAATGCCAAATCCGCAGATGCCATTTTTTACTGACGGATTTTCCAGCACCTTGAATATTTATTCGCAAGTGGGTCTTGTGACACTAATGGGTCTTATTGCTCGTAACGGTATTTTAGTAGTGGAATTTGCTAACCGTTTACAAGAGGAGGGTGTGAGTAAACTCGATGCAATTCGCCAGGCTGCGGTGATTCGTTTGCGTCCTGTGTTGATGACCAGCATCGCGACAGTAGCGGGACATTTGCCGCTCATTTTTGCAAGTGGTGCGGGAGCAGAAGCACGTAACTCAATCGGTGTTGTGTTGGTATTCGGCATTGCGATTGGTACTTTCTTTACATTGTTTGTGTTGCCGTCTGTGTACGTGTTGCTCGCGAAAGATCACCATTTGGATAAACAGCACTTGGCTGAACTGGAGCAGGGTCATGCCTCTTAACCACAGACTGGTTCAAGCTGATACAATAGCGTTATCCTAAAAGGGCACCTCAGGTGCCCTTTTTCTTAGTTGCTCCTGATTTGTTTTTAGAGGTCCCCATGTCTGCAATAACTCATTCCGCCATTGAAAATGCTCTGCAACAAGTTATAGATCCAACCACTGGACGTGACCTGATTAGTCTCAATGCCGTCACTGATATCCAAATTCGTGGCGCCAAAGTTGAGGTGACTTTGTTGTTAGGTTATCCCGCTAATAGTGTTCACTCCCGCATAGCCCAAAGCGTGAATGA
>CBHTVU010000212.1:0-7162 GCA_966096785.1 uncultured Gammaproteobacteria bacterium
AGCCCTGACGCAAAAAAATCTGCGATAGATCCATCCACATTGCGGAGCCGTTTAAAATGAGTGATTTCGCGATAGGCTTTTACGCTGAATATAAAATTATCGGGCGTATCCTGATACCAGTTTAGGTAACTTTCGGGGGTTTGAAGTTTATAAAAGGAACCATTGATTTCAATACTATTCACGGTGCGTGACGCAAAATGAAGTTCTTTTTTTTGAATGAGTCCTTTTGGATAAAAGCTGCCACGCCAGGGAGGATATCGCCAACCCGAAATCCCCACTCGAACGTCACTATGAGGTGATTGCGTCATATGCCCCGCCTGGAATCGCTCGATCAATGATTAATGTGGTTGATGCGGGTGATGCGCGTGTTTTCCTACTTTAGTATTTTGATGTGGAATAAACGTGTTTGACGAGTGGTTCTCAAAGCCGTGTTCTTGGTGTTGAGAATATTCATTGTTCAAGGATTCACATGCTAATTTCCAATGTTGCTCTGCTTTACCGTCTGGTTTGCCTTCAGCTTCCCAAATTTGATAAGCATATTCACGAATACGATTTTCGTCTGGCTGCATGATATATTTCTCCGCAATTTTACTGTGATATAGATAAATAAGGCGAAGGATAATAATTAGGCGTGCGATCATTTTTATCTGTTCTACAGCGCACATTAGCGGTTGCGTAAATTTTTGTAGGTAGGAGGTAGGAAGTTAGATTTGTAGTAATGTCGGATGGCATTGCGTTTTAATAACCTTGCTTGCACTTCGTTATTAAAACGCCAGATATTTTAAAATCAATTTTTAAATCGGCGTGTCACGACTAATCCTAATAGGCCCAAGGTTAATAGCAGGACAGAAGAAGGTTCTGGAACCGAGGTGCTTCGCGTGAATGTCAGGTCATCTATTATCGCGGAAACACGCATGTTATAAGCATTCTCTACAGTAATACTGGAGATTCCTGCATTTGTGTTAAATGTGATGTACTGTTTTGGCGTGTAGCCACCGTCATTATCTTCATTTTCGTCCGGTTGATATCCCAAAGTATTTTTTGATGCGACAAGTCCGCTTGAATTATACGCATTTAAATAAATAGATTCTTCGAAGGATGAGCTCACATACATCCCTACGAAAGTAGGCAATTCGCCGATGAAAGATAATGTTAAAAAATTGCTTCCCAAAAGAAAGCTGGGTTGTGAGGCCACTGTGCCCGGATCAGTGCCTTCGTAACTCAGAATAAATCCGCCGTCTACCAAAAGCCCTTTATCTGCATACTGATTTGTAAGCTCCACGTCGTAAAAATTTGGCGATTCTGGATCGACAGGAACGTAAAGAATGTCATCGAAATTAATAAAAGTTGCTTGTGCGCAGCTAGCTGTTAATGCAATGCACAGGGTGGTTAGTAAACGAAACGACTTGATGGGGGGAAGATTAATACGCATGGTAAAGTCCTTACTCAGGTGAGGGATCACTAGAGTAAGTTTAAATTTTTTTTAAGTCTATGTAATTACAATGCGCGGCTATATATAAAGGAAAAAACATTCTGAATGTTATTTCTGCTGCCAGTATTCGTCTGGGTTGGTTTAATAGCCGGGATCGACAACTGCTTCAGGTGCAGTAGAAATTATCCAGGCCAATAGTAGCGCGAGGGAAATTACAATAAAAATGGCGAGCAGAATGCGAGATGATTTAATGGGTTTAACATCAGTTGCGTCATGAATCTCTTTCTTACCGGTAAACATGGCCTTAATAATATTGTCGCGTTTGAATAACACGTGAAATAAAACGGCGGCAATATGGAGAAATATCGCTCCTAAAATCCAATAGAAAAGTTGGCGATGGATTGAAGTAAGTTGCAAACTTAATTCATCAGTTACATAGGAATACAAAGGCCCCAGATTCATAATTTCGTCGTTAGTGAATAGCCCTGTAACCGCCTGAACTAAAGTGGCTAGAAGCAGAATAACTACCATCACCGCTCCGAGCGGATTATGACCCAAATGGTGAGGATCATTTTTTTTAAAAACGCTGAGTGCATATTTTCCAGTAGCGATAGGATTGCGCACAAAATTAATGAAGCGTGCGTGATAAGTTCCCACTAAACCCCATATCAGACGAAACCCGACCAAAACTATAATGGCGTAACCAGACCAGAGGTGGTATTTAAAATAATTTGGGCCCAATGAATTAGTAACATAGGCAGCTATAAATAAAATGACCAACGACCAGTGAAAAAGCCGCACAGGTAAATCCCAAATTTTGATTGTTTTTTCCTGAGCTGAAGGATTTTCGTTTTCTGGATGTTGATTTAATTGTGTCATGAGCTAAGTCGATAAAAATGCGGGAGGGAATTTCAATCGCCTTTGTAAAATTGCAAAGGCGATTGAATGACTAACTTATTTAGCTTTGTAAGCGTCGTGGCAGCCTTTGCAATCTTTACCAACTGCACCGAATGCATCTTTAAAAGCGTCGGTAGCGGTTTTTTCGGTAGCCGCAACTTTCGCGAGGGTAGCAGCGTGCTCTTTAAAGTCGGCTAGCTTCTTAGCAAAATCTTCTTTCTTTGACCAAATTTCAGCTTTAGATTTGGTATCTGGCTCGCCAAGATTTGATGATTCAGGAAATGCAGTATCCAAAAAGTCAGCCAATACAACAATGTTGTTAGCACGCTTTTGAATGTCAGCTTGATTGTACTCAGCTTTGCCTTGTGCTGCATCGCCAATAGGTTTGAAACTGGTTGCTATCAGGGTAAACGCAGCTTCGCGTACGGCAATTGCTTGCTTGCCTGGGTTTGGGCCTGATGGTGCAGCGGCTGGTTTGTTGGCTGCAGCTGGTGCGTCGGCAGCAAATAAATTTGCGCTAGCGGCGGCCAACAGCGCAAAACCTAATGTTTTTACTCTTAGCTTCATGTTGTGCTCCAAGTCAATTGTCATTTAAAACTTCATTTTCTGGTGCTGGCCAGCACCAAAACTTTTAGGGCGAAGGTATATTGGCAGCGGTCATTTTTACCACTGTTTTACCGAAACCACCGTTGTTTTTTGTACAAATTTGCTCGTTGTGTTCGAGCAAAGAATTACTACTTACACGCTTATTGTTTTGCTCGAGGTTGCATTTGGCTATACCAAGCTGACTATACCAGTCGTCTTCGACAACTTTTTAATTCGACATCAATATCAGCTGAGGCTTCATAGACATATGTATACCGCTGCTTTGTATGGGTCGCTTAAAAGATGAACCCTCCGCGATTGTTATCGAAAATAAACATTTCTGCAATACCGGAGGACACTCAACATTCCACCTTCAAATCCGATGGTCGGGTAAGCAGTGGGGAAAATTAATACACTAAATGTCCCCGACGCATAGCGTGAATATCCTCTTCGCTTCAGCAAACATTAGGCCAATGTGTCGCCCATTATTTTTTGATAAAAGAATGACCTGCTGAACACAAAAAATAGCAATTGACTATGCGCATCGGTCAAAAACCAAACAGGTTGAACGCTAATGCAGTTGTGCAATCTTTTGTTAATAACTATTCTCAACAATTGCTCTGCATTGATCTAAACAATTTAACGTACTTTTTGAACAATTGTTTTTATTTAAACATCTGGCTGGATTTTCTTGATCAATAACCAACACTTGGAAAGTGTGGCAAAAAACAATTCCATTTGAGTAATAGAAAAACGGTAAAGTACACATATCGGCAAAAAATTTTTCCATAATTTTTTAAAAATTGCATGAAGGTGCTAAAAAATCGTGAGTGAATATTTTCGAATTAACTACAAAAAAATGTGTGAGTTACTGAGCGCACGTTTGCAAATGGCGGGTGTGCCTGAACACAATGCGAATATCGAAGCGCAGATTATGGCTGAGGCTGATTTGCTGGAAGTACCATCACACGGTGTTCGCATGTTACCGGGTTTAATTAAAGCTCTGGAGGAACGACGGGTAACGCCAGTGGCTGAAATAACCATGCTGAGAGAGCTAGGTGCGATTTGTGTAATGGATTGTCACAATGGACCTGGAAGATTTGCTTCATCCAGCGCAATGCAAGCTGCGATTGATCTTGCAAAAGAATTTGGTGTGGGAGTGTGTCTTGCAAAAAACACCACACACTGGGGCCGGGCGCATGCCTATGCGAGCCGTGCAGCGCAGGCGGGATATATTGGAATTTGTACTACTAATGCTATGCCTACGATGGCCATTTGGGGCGCAAAAAAAAGAGTCATTGGTAATAATCCATTAGCAATCGGAATTCCGGGCATAGAAGCAGACAAACCAGTGGTGTTGGATATGGCTATGAGTCAGGCAGCAGTTGGTAAAGTGTCTACCTGGTTGCGAGAGGGGAAAGATGTACCTGCCAATTGGGGTATAGACGCGGAAGGAAATTCTTCCAGCAATGCGCAGGACATTTTAGCAGGCGCCGTTTTACCTATGGGGGAGCATAAAGGAGCTGGACTGGCACTGATGATGGAATTATTAACCGCTGCGCTCGCCGGTGCTGCTTTTACGCAGGAATTGTTTGCGCGTGACCAAAGTGGAATTGACGCTGAGGCTACTAAAATTTTTATAGCGTTAAATGTTTCTGCTTTCGTGGAACCGGAATTATTCCAAAGCCGTGTAAACGATTTTTTAAATTATCTTTCAAAAGAAGCCACACCTTTTCAATATCCTGGTGAGCGAGGTTGGGATGCGCGAGCAAAGAATTTAAAAGAAGGTGTTCCTCTGCACGCTGAAATTGTTGCGCAGCTTCAGAGTATTGGCATCGAATTAAATTAACTCCATTAAATCAATGAATAAAAAAATGCCGGAGCAGAACCGGCATTTTTTTACATATGAGCTTTAATGAAATTGACTTATTGATTCACGCCCACTTCTTTGATGCCGATGTAGCTTTTCAAATCAGCTAGTTTCACTACGCTAGGGCCGTGCAAGCCAGCAATTTGATCAACATCCAGTTTTAACTTCTGGATATTTTCATAAAGGTTAACAGAATAGGGATTAACACTTGCTGGTGGTGTAGCACCTGGTGCGAGAGGGGTATATGCATCGGCCTCCGAAAGAATTTTTTCTTTCGGCAAATAAACTAGCGCAAATGCATCGTTGTGACTGTTGCCGGCAATAGGGTAAATTTCGATTTTACGTTTGCCATCGGTCAGCACATGTTTGTCTTTAAAGGTTTCAAACACAGGCGCTTTTTTCGCGCTGGCTAAACGATCTGGATTCAGCGTGTGCGGCTCAGACCAAATCTTTTGATAATACGCTTGGTTCGTTTGATGAGTGACAATGGTTACTCCTTCAGCAACGTAAGTGCGCAAACCACCGGAGTGATCAAAATGCGCATGGGTATTAATTAAATATTTGATGGGCTTGTTGGGAATTATTTCTTTTGCTTTTTGGATAACAGCTAAAGAGCGCTCTTCATTTAGAGGGGCTTCAACGATGACGATATGATCTTTTTGATCTATCGCAAGGCTATGGTGTGAACCACCGGTGAGGTAGTAAACACCCTCAGCGAGTTGATTCACTGCAACATTAACAGTAGGAGCTTTTGCGCTTGCAATCTCTGCAGGAACATCAATGCTCACAGGAGCATTTGCTTTAACTGCATTTACGTTGATATCCAATACAGGGTAGCCGCCTTGTTTACGCACTATGTGGCGAGGAAATTGTGTGCCTGCGAAATCCTGATAGTCGGTAAAATGCGTTTCGTATAATGTGTCACCAAGCACCGGGCTATCGATCCAGGTTTTAACAGACTCAACCTGATTTTTCTCGTTAATCAAACCAACGTAAGAATATTTTCCGCTCGCTTTAAAGGAAACTTCAACACCACCTTTGACTGTCTTTTCTGTAGCTTTATTTGCTATGGCTGCATTTAAAAAACCTTGCGGGGTAGACCAAATTTCCGCGCTACGTTCTTCTACTGCAGCAGGTTGCGTGCTTGGAACAGCCGCAGTTCCAGGCGCTGAGTTTGCTGGTGGTGCCACATTCCACGCATAGGCACCGCTGATATATTGATCCGGTTTTTGCTCCACTGGCGCGGGTCTGTTGCGACCTGCTTCAAGCGTTTGCTTGCGTACGATTTGTACGTGCGCGGAGGATTTTTCGTAGTTGATGCTGGCGTTGTAACTACTCACATCAAATTTCGGCCAAGCTAAGCTTGGGGCTGGCGCTTGGCCAAATTGATACCAGTTACCGGTACCAGAGAATTCAATCGTTTTGGTGTCCTTAGCTTTTAAAAAATCAGCCGCGCTTTGCAAATTAGCCGCGTGAGCCGAAATAGTAGTTGCAGTTACAGCTGCCAAGAGTGTTTTAGTAAAAAATATTCTTTTCATAAAATGTCCTAGTGATTTTAATAAATTAAACGCGTTGTGAGTGTTCGTGGCTTTTAAAAATATTTAAAAAATGTGAATACCCCTTTTAACCAGAGATACATCCTTTCGAAGTGAATTCATATTCAACAATCAACAATCAACAATCAACAATCAACAATCAACAATCAACAATGCCGATCATCATTCGTAAATTTAAAATTCTATTAGCAGGTGGTGATTGAACTGGTGATCACAACCTTCATAGTTACATTGCCGATTGCAAAGGGCATGCCTAAAAACACCTTGTTGTTTTTTCGATTTGTCTTTAAAAAATAGAAAATTAAGCGCCTAAACGACTTTTCCGGTGGTCGTTTTTATAAAACAAATCAAAACATAAAATTTCATGTTGATTAATAAACAGCGGAGGAAGATTTTAGTGCTGATATAAAAACAGTTTTGCAAGGTATCTGAGCTAACTATTAAAATAAGATGTGGGTACTAGCTATTGATACTAGTTACAGGTTTGGTTTGTTAAAAACCCAAATTTTTTTACTGAATTGGATGAGCGATGTTTGAGGTCATATAGAGGATTGTAATCGGATGAATAGGGCTCTATTCATCCGTTGTTGAATTTATACTAGAGAAGGTTTGGTAAGTACCCGGTGGCTGCCGTCAAAACGGAAGCTACTGGTTACACCAATGCGAATGGATGGTGGAGGTGTTGGAATAATATCAACCACGGCTAATCGCAAGTCCCAATTGTCTGCAGTTTGGAGAAATCCCTCTTGAGATACATGCCGAATTTGGAAATTTTCTATATGGCGTGGTTCAAACGTAGTGGGCACTGAAAAGCGAACATCG
>CBHTVU010000213.1:0-7148 GCA_966096785.1 uncultured Gammaproteobacteria bacterium
TCACCCCTAACAACCACACCAAAATAGCCTCGCCCCCCCCCCCCCCCGACCCCACCACGACTCCCATATAAATTAATAATCAGCAAACGATTCAATACCTACATTCCAATAAAAACTATTACTAACCGTAGCGACCAGTAATATAGTCTTCCGTTTGTTTCTTACTTGGATTGGTAAACAAAGTATCTGTATTCCCATACTCCACCAAATCACCCATATACATAAACGCGGTGTAATCAGAAACACGCGCCGCTTGTTGCATATTGTGGGTAACAATTACAATTGTGTACTTGTCTTTCAGTTCGTAAATTAACTCTTCAATTTTCAACGTAGAAATTGGATCGAGTGCAGAAGCTGGTTCGTCGAGCAAAATAACTTCGGGCTCAATCGCAACAGCACGCGCGATAACCAAACGTTGTTGCTGTCCGCCGGATAAGCCAAATGCGTTATCGTGTAAACGGTCTTTTACTTCGTCCCAAAGCGCAGCACCGCGCAAGGAATTTTCTACTACCGTATCCAATATGCGTTTGGAATTTACGCCTTGCAAACGTAAACCATAAGCAACATTTTCATAAATAGTTTTTGGAAATGGATTTGGCTTTTGGAATACCATACCAACCTGACGGCGCAATTCTGCTACATCTACTTTTTTGTCGTAGATATTATTGCCATCCATTAAAATCTGGCCTTCGACGCGGCACGAATCCACCAAATCATTCATGCGATTGAAGCAGCGCAGCAGTGTAGATTTTCCGCAGCCAGAGGGACCGATAAAGGCCGTAACCTTTTTTTCGGGAATGGAAAGGCTCACATTGTTCAACGCACGTTTTTGATCGTAATACAAATTTAAATTTTTAACTTCAAGCTTTATGTTTTCAGCAACTGCTGTATTTGTCATAACCTTTGCCTGCTTCAATAACTATAATAGGACTGTCAATAATTGCACTGTAAATTCTGCGGTGTCATAAAAATTTAATCTGACGCGCTACGGTATTTTTCACGCAAGCTGTTACGAATTTTAATGGCAGTTACGTTGAGAGATACAATCAGCAGCACCAGAATCAATGAGGTTGCATACACCAAAGGGCGTGCTGCTTCTACATTAGGGCTCTGAAAACCTACATCGTAGATGTGAAAACCAAGATGCATAATTTTTTGATCAAGATGCAAATAGGGATAATTTCCGTCCACCGGTAATGCTGGCGCCAGCTTCACAACACCTACCAACATGAGCGGTGCAACCTCACCCGCCGCACGTGCAATGGCGAGAATTAAACCGGTCATCATCGCCGGAGTTGCAAGCGGCACAACAACTTTCCACAGAGTTTCAGTTTTCGTTGCACCAAGAGCCAAGCTACCTTGGCGAATAGTGCTAGGAATACGCGACAAACCTTCTTCGGTCGAAACAATCACAATTGGCAGGGTTAAGAGTGCAAGCGTAAGTGAAGCCCAAAATAATCCAGGCGTTCCGAAGGTTGGTGATGGCAAGGTTTCCGCAAAAAATAATTGATCGAGATTGCCACCAAGGTAATACACAAAAAATCCCAGACCAAACACGCCGTATACAATTGAGGGGACACCCGCGAGGTTGTAAACTGATATACGAATCACCCGCAGAAACCAACCGTCTTTTGCGTACTCACGTAAATAAATCGCAGCCAATACACCAAAAGGTGTCACTATGATGGCCATGATAATTACCATGATAAAGGTGCCGAAAATCGCAGGAAAAATTCCGCCTTCTGTATTAGCTTCACGCGGCTCGGTAGTCATAAATTCCCAAAAGCGCGTTACATAATCGCCGGTTTTTTCAAACACGCTCATGTTGTTGGGACGAGTAATACGTACAAGATGATCCCACGGCAAAGCAACATCCTTTCCGTCCGCTGTTTTTGCAATGAGCTGGTCGCGTTTTGCTTCTTGCGTAATGACATCGCGCTCGCGCTTTATAACTTCATACTCAGCTTCAAGCGCCATTTTCTGCTCAGCAAATTGTGCATCTGCTTCAGCCATTTTTTCAGCGCTAACGCCTTTCAATTCCAAACGGCGATGTTTAAGTTTCAATTCCTGAATTTGATTGTTGATACTACCAATCTGTACTTTTTCGATATGTGCAATTTGGTCATGCAATTTCAATGAGCGCTTGGTGCGCGCATCAACTTCTTGCCAAAAATTTGCAGCATCCTGCGTCAAAATTGTTTTACCGTTTTCATTGATGCCCACCAGAAAACCATAAAAATTCCCCCACTCACGGCGCTCAATGGCAACGGCATCTTTAGGATATTTCCATTCATCCATTCCGATTTCAAGCGCCCACATAAAATCGCGCGATGTAATGTCGCGATTACCTAATTTCATTAAATAACGTGTGATGAGTTCGCGCTCAGCGGGAATTGTAAAACCATTATCGCGTGCTATGACTGAAGAAATGATTTCATCACGCACAACTTCGCCCATGATTAATTGTTTGTTGCCAGCATTATCGGTGACGCTAGTTTGTACAATTTTTGCTGGCCAAAAATGGCCAAATCCACGTACTGCAATCAATCCCAAAAGACCAACTACCATCAACATACACAAAGTCACAGCGCCGCCGTTTAGCCAAATCCAGGGCGAACCACTTTTGTACCAGAGCACGGGCGCTTTCAATAAATTTTTCATGTTTGAATTCCCGTATTAAAGATTACTGTAACGTTTGCGCAAGCTTTGACGTACAACTTCTGCGATCGTATTCACGATGAACGTCAGCGCTAGTAGCAATAAAGCTGCAAGGAAAAGCACACGGAAGTGCGTACTCGCCACTGCCGTTTCGGGCATTTCAACCGCGATATTTGCAGACAAGGTCCGCATACCTTCGAAAATATTAAAATTCACTACCGGACTATTGCCGGTTGCCATTAATACGATCATGGTTTCACCAACCGCACGACCAAAACCCATCATGACTGCCGAGAAAATACCGGGGCTTGCAGTTGGCAACACAACGCCGCGCATGGTTTGCCAACGTGTAGCCCCTAGCGCTAAAGAGCCTTGAGTGAGATGACGCGGCACACTGAATACAGCATCTTCTGCGATAGAAAAAATACTCGGAATAACCGCAAAACCCATCACCAGACCAACCACCAACGCATTGCGTTGTTCAAATTTAATTCCGTTGTTGGTGAACCATTGCGGCAAGCTGCCATTGAAAAACCACACTTCAAAATAAGGACTTATGTCGATGCACGCCCATATTGTAAGAATCACAGGTACAACTAAAATTGCAGCTTCCCAACCTTCAGGAACATTAGCGCGAATGCGCAGAGGTAATTGGCTCCAGGTAAAACCCACAATCAACATGATGATGGGCACTATTAGCAAAATACTGAAGATTGCCGGTAGATGATTTTCCAGGAACGGTGCCAACCAAAGTCCCGCCAGAAAGCCCAAAATAACGCTGGGCAACGCGGCCATAATTTCGATGGTGGGTTTTACAATGCCGCGCAATTTGGGTGTCATAAAATAAGCGGTGTAAATCGCGCCCATTACCCCCAAAGGAACAGCGAATAAAATTGCAAAGAGCGCAGCTTTCAAAGTACCAAGGGACAAAGGCACAAAACTCATTTTTGCTTCAAAATTATCGCTGCCTGAAGATGCCTGCCAAATATAATCAGGCGCCTCACGACCTTCGTACCATACTTTTTCCCAAAGCACGTTGAAGGAAACTTCCGGGTGTTCATTCCACACTTTTGCGCTACTGACTTTTTGTGCACTATCGAGTAAAAGTACGCGTCCATTAATGGGTGATAAACCTATCTGCGTAATTGGTGTAGAGCCCATGGACTTAATCAACAAAGTTCTCGCAGAGGTGCCGTAATAAATACCAATATCGCCTTTATCATCTGCCGCCCAAAAACCGCGGCGTGAAAATTCCGGTGCTATATGAGTTACCGCACCAGATAGGGGTTTGAAGTCACGCACGTGCGTAACGTGGTAGCGATTATTTTTATCGCGCACCATTAACCACTGACTGACATTGCCGTGTTCAGTACCTACCGCTAATGAGCCAGTGCTCACCAGAAAACGTACGGCGGTAACTTTTCCACCCTCCACATCTACGGGTTCATAACGTTCAGGAGCATTAGGTTTCGTGATGTTATAGAGATAAATCTGCGCCTTATCATTAGCAACCACGAGATAACGACCAGCGTCATCAAGCTGCATGTGGGTAACGTGTTCGCCTTCCGGTAGCGCTGGCAAATTAAAAATATCTGTACTGCTGGTTGTCTCTTCGGTAATTGGATTTGTTTTCGTGGAGACGACACCGAGAACCAAACGATCATCTTTGGTTGCGGCGCTTACTACCATGCCAGCTGGGGTTGCCTGAACGGCCAAAACAGATATTGGAGCTTTATTTTGGTCGAGCACAAAAGCTTGTTCGCCGACAGGAAAACCAAGACTTGCAGTGACTACACGTTTGTCGTCGGGATAACTTAAATCGTATTGGGCTTTTACGATTGCAACTTCACCATTGCTGTATCCATAAGCGACCAAACCGTGGGATGACTCGCTCGCTGCCAAGGTGGTAAATTCTGCGTCAACTGATTTAGGAACT
This sequence comes from uncultured Gammaproteobacteria bacterium, assembly GCA_966096785.1. Lineage (GTDB taxonomy): Bacteria > Pseudomonadota > Gammaproteobacteria > Pseudomonadales > Cellvibrionaceae > Cellvibrio. Next base: position 4,595 of record CBHTVU010000213.1, read on the forward strand.
TGTTGATGACTCAAAGCCGAACCATCAAGCGCATTAAAAAATTGGACTATGCCGTTTTTATGGTAAGCCGTACCAATTTCTTCGTAGCGCTCCAGGCTAATAAACTCTGCAGGTGAAGTGGTCGATTCAATTAACGGTAGAGAGTAACTTTTTTCAATATCTACCGAAGCACCTCGCAGGAGTGGGGTTACCTGAGAAAATAAATACACAAAAATAAGAGTAAGTGATGCGACCACCGCTATGCCGGCGGTCATAATTCCGTAACCTGATATTTTATCTTTAATATTTCGCCAGCGACGCAACTTTGCACGCTGCTCGGCACCAGGCATCAACCCCGAAGTTTTAGCCGCTGTTGGTATAGGCTGAGACATAAATTTCACTCAATAATAATGTGGCACATAAATCCTAGCAGCCATAAATGACAGAATTGTTACAAAAAAATTTTCGTGAAATTATATGTTTCCGACCAATAAAAAAACCGCTGCGTGAAGCAGCGGTTTAGCAGATCAACATAATTTTACTTAGTCAATTTAGCCAGCGTCTTTTCTGCAAGATCAGCGGGTAATGGAATATAACCATCGCGCTCAACAGCTTGCTGACCTTGCTTGGACAAAACGTATTTAAAGAATTCTAATTGCAATTTGTCCAACGGTTGGTTTGGTTTTTTGTTGACATAAATGTAGAGCTGACGCGACAACGGATACGATCCATCCAAGCCGTGTTCAGCATCCGCAGGAATGTACGCTTGATAAGCTTGTTTAGCTAAAGGAACAGCGCGCACACCAGAGGTTTTGTAACCAATCCCTGAGTAGCCGATTGCATTAATTGATTCAGAAACACTTTGCACAACGGATGCAGAACCTGGTTGCTCATTTACAGTAGACTTGAAGTCGCCTTTACACAGAGCTTCTTCTTTAAAGTATCCGTAAGTACCTGATACAGCGTTACGGCTATAGAGAGAAATTGCACGTTTATCCCATGCACCTGTAAGTCCCAACTCACCCCAATTCACCAAATCTTTCTCACCGCCGCATTTACGGGTCGCAGAAAAAATTGCATCTAATTGCGCGAGAGTTAAACCTTTAATTGGATTGTCTTTGTTTACATAAACTGCTAATACGTCTATAGCAACAGGTACTTTAGTTGGCTTGTATCCATATTTCGCTTCAAACGCTTGAATTTCAGCTTCTTTCATTGCGCGGCTCATAGGACCAAAATTTGAAGTACCTTCAGTGAGTGCTGGTGGTGCAGTTGAAGACCCGGCGCTTTGAATCTGGATGTTCACGTTTGGATACAATTTTTTGTAATCTTCTGACCATAAAGTCATGAGATTTGCCAAGGTATCTGAACCGATACTGTTAACACTGCCAGACACACCAGTAGCTACTTTGTATTCAGGTAATTTAGGATCGACAGCAGCTTGTACGGCAGTTGCGCACACCATTGAAACGGCGATGGAGCCGATGAGAGAACCGGCAAGAGCCAATTCCTTAATAAATTTGTTAGCGTTCATTGAGCGTTTCCTTTAGGAAAGGTGACGATTGTAAAGGTGAGCCTACCTCACCCTTGACGCTCAATTTACCAATTAATTATGACAAGTTTGTTACCGAAGCCAGACCACTGAAGCAAACTTGTCATAATTTTTTAGTACTTACTTCACTACTTTTAGAAAAGATTTTTTTGCAGAAACATCACCGCCAGTATCAGACTTGGGCAACTTGGAAGGCTTGGTTGGCTCTGGTGTGGATGGTGGTATTGGCGTCTCTAATTCGAACATCATCCCCTGCCCGTTTTCTCTCCCGTAAATTCCGAGTACCGCACCACAGGGCACGTAAATATTGTTCACAACTCCGCTAAAACGTGCGCTAAATGAAACTGCCTCGTTAGCAATAAATAAATCCTTAACCGCTGAAGGTGCGATATTCAAAATTATTTGCCCATCTTTATTAACGTGTTGTTGCGGAACCGCAACATTCCCGAAATTGGCAAACACTACTAGATGCGGTGTGCAATTGTTATCGACTAACCATTCATATATGGCACGCAACAAATAAGGACGATTGGATGTCATTTCCATAGCAAAAACTCAACAGATCAGAATTCATGAAATCTATACAAACAATGTACCAAAAGAAAGGGCGACCTATAGTCGCCCTTTCTTCTTTCTAAATTAAGAAACTTAGTGAATATCTCGCCAGAACTCTTTGTTCAGGAAATACGCACACACTGCAAAAATCAGAATGAAGAAAAGTACGCGCTTACCCATATCTTCCCGTTTGGCAGCAGCAGGTTCGCCCAGGTAAGAGATGAAATTTACTATGTCATAAGCGGCTTGATCAAACTCTTCTTTTTTCATAGTGCCTTTGATAGCACCCTCTACTAGGCCACCGCAATGCTCGTCAATTTCAACCTGACCAATTGCGTTGCGCTCAGCGTGACCGTGGTGATTTAATTTCGGCCCTGGGCCACACTCTAACAAACCTTGTGGACCAATCAATACGTGCGGCATACCAACATTATGGAACACACGATTATTTACACCCCAAGGGCGAGT
>CBHTVU010000214.1:0-7110 GCA_966096785.1 uncultured Gammaproteobacteria bacterium
AATGTTTTATTCCATCGCACTTTTTCAAGAGCGTCACAAAGAATTTCTTTTTCGACATCTAATAAATAATCGTCTAAAGATGAGTATTCAGCGCAACGTGCCGGGTAGTCGATACGATTATTTCTGTTCTCTGCGTTGATCTGTGGTGAAGTTCTAGTAGAGCTAACTTCAACTTTTTCATAAGCAATGTATGAGTTTGAATCTGTTTGAAGGTGCAAATCACCTGCGTCTATCTCATCATTTTCACAGAGCGTGAAGGCACGTTCCAAAATATTTTCCAGCTCTCGAACATTGCCGGGGAAGTGGTAGTCGTGAAGTGTTTGCAATGCGGCAGCAGATAATTTAGGTGCGGGCAATTGCATTTCACGTGCAATTTTTTCCAGCAAATAATTTGCTAGTAGAGGAATATCTTCGCGGCGTTGACGTAAGGGAGCTACGCTGAGTTGGATAACGTTTAAACGGTAAAATAAATCTTGCCGAAATCTGCCTTCTTTAACTTCTGTGTCTAAAGATTTGTGCGTTGCGCAGAGAATACGAACATCGGTTATCAATTCTTCTGCCGAGCCAACGGGCCGGACAGATTTTTCCTGAATTGCTCGCAAGAGCTTTACTTGCATATCCAGCGGTAAATCAGCGACTTCATCAAAAAATAAAGTGCCTCCCTCAGCTGCCTGAAATAAACCCAATTTATCTTGATGGGCACCCGTAAAACTACCTTTTTTGTGACCAAAAAATTCACTCTCCATAAGTTCACGAGGAATCGCGCCACAGTTAACGGCAATAAATGGTTTTGCAGCGCGCGGCCCCAATTCGTGAATGGAGCGCGCAACCAACTCTTTGCCAGACCCTGATTCACCGCTGATATAAATAGGTGCTTGTGATCGCGCTAGCTTTTGAATACTACGTGTTAAATCCTGAATAGCTTTAGATTGGCCAATAATAAAACTTTCGGTTGGCAATTTTTCATTGGATGGTAGCTGGCTAGATTGAATAGCAGTGTTGACCAGTTTTCGTAACACATTTAAATCAACCGGTTTGGAAATAAAATCAAATGCACCTGCTTTCATCGAATCTATGGCAGTATCTATACTTCCATGCGCGGTAATCACTGCCACAGGTAAACGCGGAAAATGTTGTTGGATAAATTCAACCAGGTCCAAACCATTTCCGTCGGGTAAATGCATATCTGTTAAACATAGATCATATGTTTGTTGTTGTAGTAAATGTTTTGCACGGGTAATACTTTCTGCACAATCGGTATCAAGTTGCATTCGTCCTAAGGTAATTTCCACTAGCTCGCGAATATCTGGCTCGTCATCAATAACCAACACACGTTTTTTAGTCATGATTATGCTCAATTTTTTTCTGTACTAGAACCCATGGTTTAATGACAAGTGCCCAAACAACTGCGTCTTGCTCGTACCAAATTTTCGCTTGTGAGTCTTTTACAACATCGACTAAACCATTCTCCATCCAGCTTTTTATTTGAGTGGCATTGTCTTTCGTTATTTCAGTTGCAACGTAAATCAAATCGAGGGAATTATCGACAGCAATGGCATGCCCGCTTGCAAAAAAACGTTGTAATTCTCGCCACGAAATTTGCGCGGTTTCCGACAGTAAATCAGAAGTGAGTTGATGTTCGTTCATGATTTAAGTAATTTGTGTGTTAGCGCTTGTGCCGCTTTGGATTGATTGGCTCTTCCCAGAATACTGCTAATATAATTGCCTGCATCTACTAGCTTGTGTAAGTCTAGCCCATGTGAAATGTCCAATCCATTTAGAAGATAAACTAAATCTTCGGTGGCAATATTTCCTGATGCTCCTGCTGCATAGGGACAGCCGCCCAATCCAGCAATCGAACTGTCAATAACACTAATACCCAATTCCAGCGAAGCATAAATATTCGCAATTCCTTGACCGTAGGTATCGTGCATATGCACCGCAATTTTTTCCATGGGAATATGGTTTGCAACAGTTTCAATTAAGTTCTTGACCTGATTTGCTGTGCCTACACCAATAGTGTCACCTAAAGAAATTTCATAGCAACCCATTGCAAATAATTCTTTTGCGATAGTGGCAACTTTTTCTGCGGCTACGTCACCCGAATAAGGACAACCTGCAACGCAGGAGATGTAACCGCGAACTGGAATTTTTTGTAGCTGAGCGTTTTCAATGAGCAGCTCAAAACGCTTGATGCTTTCACTGATGGAGCAATTGATATTTTTTTTACTAAATTCTTCTGACGCCGCTGCAAAAATAGCAACTTCATTTGCATTGGCTGCTAAGGCTCGCTCATAGCCTTGAAGGTTGGGCGTGAGCGCGGCATAGGTAATACCTGGTTTTCGAGGAACACCTAAAAAAACCTCTGCGCTGTCCGCCATCTGCGGTACCCATTTTGGATTTACAAAACTTCCCGCCTCAATGTACGTTAAGCCTGCGTATACCAATTTTTCAATAAGTTGGATTTTTGCAGAGGTTGGGATTGTTTGCTTTTCATTTTGCAATCCGTCCCGAGGGCCAACTTCTACAACACGAACATGTTTAGGAAATTTCATCGCAATTTTTGCTCTACTCAATCTTCACCCCAGCGTGGCATTAAATCTTGTTCTATGCCTAGCTGATCTAAAATACGTGCAACAATAAAATCAATTAATTCATTAATGTTTTGAGGTTGCATGTAGAAGCCGGGGCTGGCCGGCAAAATAACCGCGCCCAGATTTGTCAGTTTCAACATGTTTTCCAAATGAATTACTGAATAAGGTGTTTCGCGTGGCACTAAAATTAATTGGCGACGTTCTTTTAAAGCGACATCAGCTGCGCGTTCAATTAAATTATTGCTGGCGCCACAGGCAATGGCCGATAAGGTGCCACCACTGGCTGGGCAAATTACCATGGAGGATGGGGAGCTTGAGCCGGAGGCTACCGGTGAAAACCAATCGTCTCTAGCAAGAAGTTGAAGCTGCTCCTCATCCACTTCAAGTATGTCGTTAAAAAAAGCCTGCTGCTCCTCAATAGTCTCTGGTAGATCTAGATCCGTTTCGGTACGAATCACAACTTGCGCCGCTGTTGATAAAAGTAAATATACTTTGCAGTCAGCTGCCAACAGACATTGTAAAAGTCTCAAGCCGTATTGCGCGCCAGAAGCACCCGTCATGGCAAGTGTAATTGTTCGTCGCATAATGAAAGCTTCTCCGCAAAAGTTTGGTCATTATAAACAAATGATGGCGCGTTAATAAACAATGTGATGATGATGTGCTGTGTTCGGATATTAAATAATTTTAACTTATAGCCTTGTGTAATGGTGGCCTTATTTCATTCTAAATGTTGATGCCAAGTTTTAATTGAAGGAGTAAGCTCTTAGTGGTGTCAATGCCCATGTGTCTATGTCTTTTACCGGGAGGTTTTTATGAGTAGCAAATTTATGAATTCGTTATCCATGAGAGGTAAAACATTATTATTTTTATGCGTTAGCTTTTTTGTGATGCTGAGTAACTGTGCCAATGCAGTATTAATAAATTTTGATGAGCTTGATCCAAATGATTATTCTTATGAGGGCGGTAATCCTTATTTGACTAATGAATATGAATCTCAAGGGTTGGTATTCACCGGGTCAGCATATTTATTGGGTTGGCATGAGGGTATTCCCTCAGTGTCCTTGCCTAACTATGTCATAGGTCCCGGTTTTAGCTTGGGGTTTGTCGGAAATTTACCAACCGCTGTTAGTTTCTTTTTTGGTTCTTCATCACATTCGGCGGTGTTTATTGATGCGTATGGGCCAAATTATGAGAATCATCTTATGTCTTCTGGGGATAACCACGGTATGACGGATGAATATATCCCTTATATTCCAAATGAGTTGTTTTCTTTTTCATCTTCAACAGGAATTTCCTCAATTGAGTTTTCCGGGTGGGGGGATAATTATATTGACGATTTGACCTATACGTACGCCGATCAGGTGACTGTTCCAGAGCCATCGGCATTTATATTATTTGCGATTGGAATTTTTTGGCTAACGATTTCTCGTTTGAGGTTTGTAAATGATCTATTCAACAAGAGGTTAAGCGGGAGGTTGTTATGAACTCGATTGGCTATGAGTTATTTTTGAGAAATTTTAAAAGGATTTCTTATTGTGGTCTTGGCTTGTTCATGATGCTATCCAGCTCTGCAAATGCGGTTGTAATAAATTTTGACGAGCTGGATCAATCTTTATATCTTCGCCCCGGTGAAGATGAAGCAATTGCGCCCCTAACAAACGAATATGAATCGCTAGGCATGGTGTTCGTGGATTCCGCATATTTAGTCACATATCAAGAATGGGGTACGCCTGTGTCCTTACCAAATTATGTTGCAGGACCCGGCTTTGGTATAAAGTTTGTTGGGAGTGAGCTTCCTACCTATGTTAGTTTTTATTTGGGCTCAGACTCACATGCAGCGGTAGAGATTGATGTAACAGGGCCTAATTATCGCAGTAGCGTTGTTTCATCAGGAGGAATTCACGGCATGACGGATTATCTCGGCACACCTTATATCCCAAATGAAGTTTTTTCATTTTATTCGCCAACTGGAATTTCATTAATTGATTTTTCAGGTCAGTCGGGTAACTACATCGATAATATTACATACACCTATGCTAAAGATGTCGTTGTACCTGAACCATCTGCGCTTATATTGTTTGGGTTTGGCTTATTAGGATTAATAAGCTCGCGATTTAAATTCAACTTAAAAAAATAATCTTACCGACCAAAAAAATCCCGCCAGACGCGGGATTTTTTTAGAGAGCGTGTTTTTTCAGTTGATCAATTAATTTTTGGTGTACACCACCAAACCCGCCATTGCTCATAATGACAATGTGCGTATTTTTTTCAGAGAGTGAAATGGCGCAGTGAATCAACTCATCTAAATTGCGTAACAACTTTGCGGGCACCGAACTTTTGTTGACAACTTCATCCATAGCCCAATCAACATTAGCGGGTTGATACCACAATACATCATCGGCATCAGTACAGCTTTGGTTGAGTGCATTTTTGTGAACTCCCATGCGCATAGTATTGGAGCGCGGTTCTATGATGGCGATAATTTTTTCATCGCCAACTTTTGCTCGCAAGCCCGCCAATGTTGTTTTAATTGCAGTAGGGTGATGCGCAAAATCATCGTAGACTTTTACGCTGTGTACATCTGCTAAACACTCCATGCGACGCTTTACGCCAGCAAATTGCTCCAATGCCTTTGCGGAATGCTCAGGTGTAACACCAACGTGTCGCGCAGCAATTATTGAGGCTAAACCATTGTTAACATTGTGCAAACCAGTTTGGCCCCATTTAATGTGCGCAACTTCTTTGCCTTGATGTAACACTGAAAACTCACTTCCATCATTTGTAAGAAGTTTTGCTTGCCATTCGCTCGTGTTTTTATCGGATGTGAAACCAAATTGTTGCAATGGTGTCCAACAGCCTTGTGCAATAACTTCTGCCAAAGCATTGTCATTCGCAGGTGATATCAATAAACCGTTATTGGGCACGGTTCGAACCAAATGATGAAATTGTTTTTGAATTGCAGCGAGATCAGAAAAAATATCCGCGTGGTCAAATTCCAGATTATTTAAAATAACAGTGCGCGCATTGTAGTGAACAAATTTGGATCTTTTATCAAAAAATGCGCTGTCGTATTCGTCTGCTTCGACCACAAAAAAAGGTGTTGAACCTAAACGAGCAGAGGTAGGAAAATTTTTGGTAACGCCGCCAATTAAATAGCCAGGGGCCATTCCTGCGTATTCCAGAATCCAGGTGAGCATTGAACTGGTTGTGGTTTTGCCGTGAGTTCCTGCAACGGCTAGTACCCATTTGCCTTGTAGTACATGATCGCGTAGCCATTGTGGGCCGGATGTGTAGGGAATACCCTGGTTGAGTACATATTCAACGGCCGGGTTGCCACGGCTCATTGCGTTGCCAACCACGACCAGATCAGGCGCAGGCTGTAAATGCGAAGCATCGTAGCCTTGCATAAGTTCAATGCCAGCCTGTTCAAGCTGTATGCTCATAGGAGGGTAGACATTTGCATCGCTGCCGGTGACGCGGTGACCTAATTCTTTTGCGAGTTGCGCTAGGCTTCCCATAAAGGTGCCGCAGACGCCGAGTATGTGTATGTGCATGAAAAAGCTCGTATCGTTTTTTGACGAATGCGAGCTTACCATGAAGTGACTTGTGACAGAAATTTGTTGTGTCTTTTAACGTCAGGCTGACTGGGATGAATTTGTGGGTGTGAGATAGCGAGCACGTTTTGCTGCTTTCATTAAGTGTAAATCCGCGATAAATAATCCATCAACGCAATTTCCAAATTCTGAATCTACGCTAAATGCCAATAACTGATAACCACCTTCATCGTAAAGGGCCGCGTATTGTTTAAATAGCACTGGAATTTTATGATTTTGTTCATTGAATTTGTTTTGCAATAAATCAAAACCCTGTTCGCGATTTAAGCCCGCAAATTGTTGCTGCAGAGAAATCAATTCGTCTTCGTCGGTTTCATGCGGGTGTTTACCATCAGCCAATGTTTCTGATCCAATTAATCGTGCCGGGCAATAATAACGTTCGTAATAATACACCAGTGCGTCACGCAAATTTTTTGGATATTGCGAACTCATACTTACCGGGCCAAGTACATAACGAATTTCCGGATGGTGTTGTAAATAGGCGCCCAAACCTTGCCATAAGTAATCAAGACTGGCTTTACCCCAGTAATGAGGATGAACAAAACTACGGCCCAATTCCAGAGCCTGTTCCAGATAGGGTAGGGCTGCCGGTTGGTAATCAAATAAATCAGCGGTGTATAAACCTTTCACTCCTTTCTTATTGAGAATTTTGTAGGTTTCTCCCAAGCGATAGGCTCCGGCGATGGTAAGTTTATCTTCATCCCAAAGCACCAGGTGGCGATAATAGTGATCGTATTTATCCAAATCGCGTCGGCTACCCGTTCCTTCTCCTACCATGCGAAATGTATGTTCGCGCAAACGTCCAATTTCGCGCAGAACAGTTGGATGTTTGTCGTAGGTGCACATGTATATTTTGTGGTTATCGCGAGTATTGCCAAGAAGTTGCGCTGATCTAAGTTCTT
>CBHTVU010000215.1:0-7087 GCA_966096785.1 uncultured Gammaproteobacteria bacterium
GATTTGGTCAACAAAAAAATGTTGCGCATCTTTTGTCATGGAGACGCTTAATAAGATCTGCTGAAGTCATTAAATTGCTTATATAAACTAAAATAAATAATTGAGCTAAACTTCTCTATATTCAACTAAGACACTTCAAAATAATAACAGGTGGTGTGCGTGGCTAAGGCAACGATTGATGATGTAGCGGCACTCGCAGGCGTTTCGATGAAAACCGTTTCGCGGGTTATGAATAACGAACCCAATGTTCGCCCCGCAACCCGAGAAAAAGTCACTGCTGCTGTGGCAGAGTTAGATTATCGCCCGAATATGTCGGCAAGAAGTTTGGCAGGTAACCGCTCTTACCTTCTCGGACTATTGTACGGGATTCCCTCGGCGCATTATGTATTGGATATTCAGGAAGGTGTTCTTGATGTATGTCGCCCGCAAGGCTATGAACTTTTGGTTCACCCGTGCAATCATCAAGATCCCATTATTACCGAAGAAATCGTTAATTTAATCCGCGATAAGCGCATTGACGGTGTGATGCTTACTCCACCCATTTCCGACAATATGGTGTTGATGTATGCGTTGAAACGCATGTCGATTCCCTTCGTACGAGTCGCTCCCACTGAGAGTAAAACTTTATCTCCTTACGTTGAAACTAATGACCAGGAAGCATCATACGATATGACCTGCAAATTGATTGCACTCGGTCATAAGCGCATAGGTTTTATTTGCGGTCATCCCGACCATCGCGCCGTGACTTTACGTTTCGATGGATATAAAGCGGCATTGATTGAAAATAATATTCCCATCGTTAATGAATTGGTCGAGCACGGTTTAAATTCATTTGAGTCCGGTGAGATATGCGCGCGTAATTTACTGCAACGAAAAGCGCGGCCTACAGCAATTTTTGCGGCAAACGATGATATGGCGGCGGGTGTAATGATGGTTGCGCATCAACTCGGTATTCAAATTCCAAAAGAACTTTCGGTAGCTGGTTTTGACGATACACCCGTTGCGCATCAAATTTGGCCCGCATTGACTACTGTGCGTCAACCAATTCAACCCATGGCTAAAAAAGCCACCGAGCTGTTAATAAAACAATTGCGCGGAAAAGACGTACAGCTACCAGCCAGTATGTTGAGCTCGAGTATTATTATGCGGGAATCAACGGGGGTCGTACCGAAAAAAGTCTGATACCAGTTCTGACTTTTTCGGTTGTGAGTTGCTAAAAATCGCCGCAATAAATAATTATTGCGGCGATTTTTTTATTTAACAGGTTTCAATTCAGCAGTTTTATGAATTAACCAGGCTGCAGAACCGACCAATGCGGCTTTATCATTCACGATAACTTTGATGGAAATATCACTCACGTACTCGCGCATAGGGCCTTTATTTTTATAGCGCTCTTCAAAGCTGGTTTCAGGCAATATACTCATCAGTTTTGGTGTTATCCCGCCACCAATTACTACGCCACCGCGCGCACCAGTTGAAACTGCTTTATCACCCGCGACCGCACCCAAGGTATTGCAAAAAGTCACTACCGCTTCGCGACAAATTGCATCCTCGTTTGCCAAACCTTTGTTGCTTACATCAGCAGGAGTGTAAGGCTTTGCTTCCACGCCCGCGATGTGTGCCAAGGCGCGGTACAAATTCACCAGGCCAGCACCAGATAAAATGTTTTCAACGGAAACATGCGATTGTTGTTTTAATAAAAAGGATTTAATTGCCAGCTCTTTTTCATTGGTTGGTGCAAAGCTCGCGTGCCCACCTTCGGTAGGAATAATCTCCCAACTTCCGTCTTCTTCTGGTACCAGTAGTGCCATTCCAAAACCTGTACCTGGGCCCATAACCACTATAGGTGCTTTTGGATTTGAGTCTGCCGCGTAGAGCACTTTTGTTTCTTGTTCCGACAAAAAGGGAACTGCGTAGGCCAGGGCGGCAAAGTCATTTATCACATGCAGGGTTTTCATCCCGAGCTGATCGCGCAATTCGCTGATGCGGAATTCCCAATTCAGATTGGTAATCCTGGCAGCGCCCTGTTCAATGGGACCCGCAATCGCAAGGCATGCGAACTTGGGGATCTCAATTTTAAATTCATCACAACAGGCTTTGACCATGCTGGCCATATCGCGATAGTTGGCACATTGCAGTGTGATCTGCTGACTGGTGGTATAAATTGGTTTGCCGGTATTTTCAACCTGTTCAACCAAGCCGAAGCGAGCGTTGGTGCCGCCAATATCTGCGACCAATAATAAGCCCATGCGTTTTTCCTCTGTGCATCGTTTGTAGGTATGTGTAGTTGGAGGTAGTAAGAATGTTGAAGGAGAATTGTTGAGGAAGTAATACTCATAACCATCACTCGGGGTGTGATTATGACCTATTTTTCAATACTTGGAAGTCTATGGATCATTGACAGCGCTGTCAATAAACGGTAGCTTGTTTGCTTAATATTGGGTGCATTTTAAGGTGCCATTTAGTGAAGTAGTGGTTCAAGTAGTTGATGAATAAAAGGTTGAGTAAAAAATAATTTTCGGATGTTTGCGTTGACACCCTCTGGGTAAAAATGACCATATCCATAACATAATAACGAATACTCCAATTTCTTTGTTCTTTCTTACCGCTTTGACGATCAGTTCATTCAGATGCTTCTCTATACAGCATCTTTAAATTCTATAGTGTTTTACCAAAACGAGCTTGCGCATTAGGCTGTTGATCAGGGTCGATCAAAGTTGAAGCGTTGCTTTATCGTATTTGTAATTAGTAATTTGGAGGTTAATGAAAGTGCAGTGGCCCACGCTCAACCACGCTGTTAAAAAAGATTCCGTCATCGAACAAAAAATTGATGAACTCATGGCTCGCATGAGTGTGGAAGAAAAAGTGGGGCAAATGATTCAGCCCGAAATTCGTCATTTAACGGCGCAAGACGTAAAAGACTATCACATAGGTTCGGTGCTGAATGGCGGTGGCTCAGTTCCAAACGGAAATCGCTATTCAAAAGCAGCTGATTGGCTCGCAATTGCAGATGCTTATTACACGGCATCAATGGACGAGAGCGACGGCAAAGTTGCTATTCCAATCATGTGGGGAACCGATGCGGTTCACGGTGTTGGTAACATCGTTGGCGCAACTCTTTTTCCTCACAATATCGGCCTTGGTGCGACTAACAATCCTGAATTAATTCGCCGTATCGGTGAAATTACCGCAACAGAAATTGCTGTAACAGGTTTGGATTGGGACTTTTCGCCAACTGTAGCTGTCGCTCGCGATGATCGCTGGGGACGCACCTATGAATCTTATTCTGAACACCCTGAGTTAGTTCGCAAGTACGCCGGTAAAATGGTTGAAGGTCTGCAAGGCGTTGCAAATTCTGATGATTTTCTTTCTAAAACTCGCGTTATCTCCACGGCAAAACATTTTATTGCCGATGGTGGAACCTTAAACGGTATCGACCGCGGCAACAGCTTGATCAGTGAAAAAGAATTGCGCGATATTCACGCCGCCGGTTATTTCAGTGCAATTGAAGCGGGCGTGCAATCAGTAATGGCATCATTCAATTGCTGGCAAGGCGAGCATATGCATGGCCATAAATATTTATTGACTGACGTACTCAAAGTAAAACTTGGCTTTGATGGGTTGGTCGTGGGTGATTGGAACGGTCACGGATTTGTGGCGGGTTGTACGGTGTTGGATTGCCCAGCAGCAATCAATGCTGGTTTGGATATTTTTATGGTTCCAGATCCGCAATGGAAAACGCTGTTTAACAATACTGTTGAACAAATTAAATCGGGCGTAATTCCAATCGAACGCGCAGATGACGCAGTGCGACGTGTTCTACGCGTTAAGCTTCGTGCGGATTTGTGGAATAAAGGTTTACCGTCCACACGTCCATATGCGGGCAAAGATGAATTGCTTGGTGCACCTGCGCATCGCGAGGTTGCGCGTCAGGCGGTTAGAGAATCCATAGTGTTATTAAAAAATAAAAATAATCTTTTACCACTATCTCCGTCAGCAAACATTTTGATTGCAGGGGACGGTGGCGATAATATCAGTAAACAAACGGGCGGCTGGTCTGTAAATTGGCAAGGCACCGGCAATACTATGGCCGACTTCCCCGGCGCGACTACCTTGTGGGCGGGCATTGAAGCTGCTGTTAAAGAGGCGGGCGGTAAAGTCACTCTTAGTCCGGATGGCAGTTATCAGCAAAAACCTGATGTTGCGATTGTTATTTTCGGTGAGGATCCCTACGCAGAAATGCAAGGCGATGTTCAAAACGTGCTGTACAAATCTGGCGATACAAAAGATCTCGAATTGTTACGCAAACTTAAAGCGGACAATATTCCGGTTGTGTCCTTATTTATCACCGGTCGCCCATTGTGGGTAAACCGTGAGTTGAACGCGTCCGATGCTTTTGCTGTTATCTGGCAACCGGGCACAGAAGGTGCTGGTGTTGCAGATGTTATTTTTAAAACGCCGGATAACAAAATCAGATTCGATACTACCGGTCGTTTAACCTTCTCTTGGCCGAAACGTCCAGATCAAACACCACTTAATGTTGGCGATGAAGATTACGATCCTTTGTTCCCTTATGCTTTTGGTTTGAGTTATTCAGACAAAGATGACTTCAGTGATAATTTGTCGGAAGAGGGGATTCAGCATCAGGCAACAACAGATGTATTGGAGTTATTCAAGCGTCGTCCTATGAATCCTTTCACAATTATTCTGGAAGGTAAAAATAACGATCGTGCAGAGTTGAATGGAAATATTGCAACCGTTTCTTCCTTAACAGTAACGACGGTCGATCGTGAAGTACAAGAAGATGCTCGTCGCGTGCAATGGAACGGTACTGGTGAAGGTTTGGTTGCCTTGTCTGCATTGACTCGCCAAGTATTGAGCGATTATTTGCATTCGAACTCGGCGTTAATCTTTGATGTAAAAGTTGACTCTGTTCCCAAGGGTAAAGTAAGAGCGCGTATAGGCTGCGGTCCCTCATGCTGCACCGAAGTTGACCTCACTACACAGTTCACATCAATTGCTAACAAAGGTTGGAAAACGATTAAAGTCGATCTGGTTTTATTCCCCGATATGAGCACCGACTTTGGTTTAAAGCGTACTCAAGAAGAGTTGTTCGAGTTGGTGCTTGAGCCTTTCTCGCTGATTTCGAATGATGAACTTGATTTGGTTTTCTCCAATGTTCGTATAGAGAAGAATGCGGGTCAAAACGGCACTATTCTGGTTTCCTAATCACATTAGTAAAGATTAAAAGTTATAACGCTTACTAAAAAGCGAGCCCGAAAAGGCTCGCTTTTTTTATGGAAAAAATATAAGCCGCTTGGATTTAAGCAGTTTCTCCGCGACGGGGCATGACAAAAATTTTTGCATGTTCAAATAAGGTGCGCTGAATTTTTTGGTTCTAATTTGGCCGTAACCTACCTACCTCATTTCTGCAAAAAATTGAAATGCGTATAAATAGCGCATGAAAGATTCTGGTAGTGCAATTATATGGCATTATTTGGAGCACAAATTTTTTGCGAAATGTAAATAATTAGCGCGGATTTTTTCGCCTAATCACCAAGTGTGTGCGTTACGAATTTGTGACAAAAAATTATCTAAATAATACTTAATTTTCTAAGCAATTGATTTGAATAAAAAATGTATAAATATTTTAAGCGACATTTTTGTTTGGCATAGCGCTTGCTCTAGTGGAAATTACTCGTGCCCAAAGATCTAAATTAAAAAATTAGATAAAAATGCGGTAGAAATTTTATATCGCAAAAAATTAGGCAAGTGTGACACTACTAACGTTCACTTTTGGGGAAGGCTCTATGAAAAAACACACCGCTCATATTTTCTGTGCCGCAAGTTCATTATTTATTTCTACACAATTCATTGCGATGCAGAGCGCTTACGCCGCGCAAACCTTAACGGAGGGTTTGCAAACAGGAAGTACTATTAAAGTAAATTTTCGCACTCGCTATGAAAATGTGAGTTGGGATGGTTATGAAGATGCAGATGCGTTTACATTGAGATCACGTTTGAGTTATCAGTCTGGGGCCTGGAATGGTTTTGCATTAACTGCTGAAATGGATAACGTTACAGCTATTGATCATGAAGTTGATTATGCAACCTGGGGTGCAGATCCTATTATGGTTAGCGGAAAAAAAGCGGCTCCGATTTTTGATCCGGAAGGAACAGATTTAAATCAGGCCTTAATTTCCTATTCAACATTTAACAATCAAATAAAATATGGACGTCAACGCATTGTATTGGACAACTCGCGTTTTATCGGCAACGTAGGTTGGCGCCAGAACGAGCAGACTTACGATGGAGTTTCATTTACCAATAAAACTATTCGCTACACAAATATTTTTGCTGCACATATTACCAATGTGAATCGTGTTTTCGGAAACGCTATACCTGTGCAAGGTGATTACAAACAAGATACAAATTTATTTAATATCAGCTACACAGGTTTTGAGGCAGGAAAATTAACGGGTTATGCCTATTTAATTGACAATGTGGATGACCCTACTTTAGTGGGTGTTGGCGCAACAGCAAATAAGGCGGCTGCAATCTCCAGTGATACTTACGGCGTGCGTTGGAGCAGCACAGCAAATCCTGCTTTTATGTACAACCTCGAATACGCACAACAAAAAGGCGCTGGTAGTAATCCGCTTGATTACAAAGCCCAATATACTCTTGTAGAAGCAAGTACTACCCTGGGTAAGTTTGTTCCTTTAATTGGTTACGAAGTTTTAGGTTCAGATGATGGCACAAAAGGTTTTGCAACTCCTTTCGCTACACTACATGCTTTTAACGGCTGGGCGGATCGTTTTCTCGCAACACCAAAAGAAGGTTTGAAAGACTTATATGCAAGTCTGACTACTACTGTTTCAGGTGTTCAACTAATTGCGGCTTATCATAAGTATGAATCTGACGAAAAAAGTTTAGCGGCTGGTCCGACCTTGGGAAAAATCATCGACTTTGGATCAGAATGGAATTTGAGCGCAAGTAAAAAATTTGGTGCGGTTGTGTACACTGCGAAATATGCAAAATTTGATAATGGTGATTGGGTACAAAAAATCGGTACGCAATCATTAGT
>CBHTVU010000216.1:0-7060 GCA_966096785.1 uncultured Gammaproteobacteria bacterium
GGAATTGTTTGCTCCCAAAGGCTTTGCCAGTGGGGTAGCCGATTATTGTGCAAGTCGGGTACGATCAATGCGCGGTAGCCGTTAAGTGCACAGGCCAATTCGGTTGAATAATCTTTTATAGTATTCATGACAAGCTCCTGATCGGAAGGTCTTGTCTGCAGATTATGTCCACTTAGCTGAATTGCGAATGAACAGAGTTTAACGAAATTAAATTAGTTCTAGATAATGTGAAGCAGATTAACCTTGAAATTTTAGCCAGTTAACGAATGGAAGTGATATGACGAACGAGCTTATTATTGAAGATTTTTGTGTCGGAACTGGTAAGAAGGCTGTGAAGGGCGCCCTTATTTCAACCCATTATCGTGGCTTTTTGGAAAATGGTGTTCAGTTTGATTCGTCTTATGACAAAGGGCGGGTATTTGAATGTGTGATAGGTACCGGACGCGTTATCAAAGGTTGGGATCAAGGTATTATCGGAATGAAAGTTGGCGGTACACGTAAGCTTTTCGTGCCTGCGTATTTGGCATATGGTGATCGCCAGGTCGGGCCACTAATAAAGCCGGGCTCCAACCTGATATTTGAAATTGAATTGCTTGAAGTTTTGACGCGGGACGAATAATTCCTATCTAAGGTCACTTGATATATTTTTGAATAATGTTGGTGAGAGCTGCTATGTGGTCAGCGCGATCATTTAATGCGGGTATATATCTGTAGTGGGTTCCACCTGCATTTAAAAAAATATCTTTGTTTTCCATGGCAAGTTCTTCGAGGGTTTCAAGGCAATCGGCGCTGAATGCAGGAGATACCACAGCAATATTTTTTACACCCTTGTGCGCGAGCTCTTCGAGCGTTTTATCTGTATAGGGTTGCAACCATTCGGCATAGCCGAAACGGGATTGAAACGTAGTAATGTAATCTTCCTTCGCAAGATTTAATTTATCGGCAAGCAGTCTTGTTGTTTTTTGGCAGAAGCAAAAATAGGGGTCTCCCAAATCCAGATTGCGCTTCGGCATACCGTGGTAAGACAGCAGTAATTTTTCCGGCGCTCCGAATTGATCAAAATTTTCTTTAATACTCTTGCCCAGCGCTTCGATAAATAGCGGGTCATCACAATAATTATTAATAAAGTGAAGTTCGGGTACAAATCGCCATTTTTGTAGCTCCCGCGTAACGGCATCAAATGTGGAGCCCGTAGTAGCTGCAGCATATTGAGGGTAGAGCGGCAATACAATAATTTTACGAACGCCCTCCTGTTGAAATTCACGTAGTGCTTTTTGAATGGATGGATTGCCATAACGCATGCCTAATTTAACCACGGCAGCGTTCCCAACACCTGCCTGTATGGCAGCAGCTTGAGCCTGGCTAATGGTGAGTAGCGGAGAACCCTCTGGTGTCCATACGGCTCGATATTTAGCGGCAGATTTCTTCGGACGCACGCGCAAAATGATGCCATGTAAAATAAACCACCAGATAAATTTTGGTATTTCAATGACGCGACCGTCTGCCAGAAATTCAGCGAGATATCGTCTTAAAGCTGGCGCAGTAGGTGCATCCGGTGTGCCCAGATTAACCAGCAGTACGCCAGTGACAGCAGACTTACCGTGATGGAAAAGAGAGTCAGCATTAACGTTGGAAACATATTTATTCATTGAGTATTTGTTCTCGCAGCCAGGTTGGCAAATAATTGGGCGCAACTTTAACAGGGATGTTTTTGTCTGGCAAAACGCATAGGGCTCAAATTGAACTACGCTTATTAAATATGCCTATTGTGCCTATGAGAGTCTGGCTTGCTATGAACCTGGTCGAACGCTACACAAACATCGCTTTGTGGAAAAAGTTTACCTTTTTAGGGTTGCTATGTCTTGCGCTCGTTGTTACCCCAACCCTCATGTATTGGCACGAAGCGAATAAGCCTATTGAAACGTCTGTGAAGGAGCAACAAGGGCTGCAACCTGTTCGCTTTATTTTAAATATTATTCAGCGTACCCAACAGCATCGCGCTACTGCAGCGCGCTTTTTGCTGGATGACACTATTCCCAAGACGGCTCAACGTGTAAAGGCTGAGGAGCTTGAGGAGGCAATTTTTTCTTACGAAACTTATCTTGATAAACATCACAACAGAGAGCATCACCAGGCATTTGAGCGAATGGTAGATTATTGGCACAGCGTTCATCAGAAAGTATCCCGCAAAAAGGTAAACTTTGCAGAAAACTATGATATGCACAAAACGCTTCTCAATATGCAGCTGGAACACGAACAAGTATTGATTGATTATTATCGGTTAGGTCAAGACCCAACGGCAGATGGATATTTAATTGATATTAGCTTGACGCAACTACCAGAGTTAATAAATACGCTCGCTCGTATACGTGGTTATGGAATTGGTCTGTTGATTAAAGGGCGGGCGACTATCGATGAACGCGCACAATTAAAAGCGTTTATATTAGAGGGTGAGACTCGAATAGATGCCATTGATTCAGCATTTCGTCAGCTCGAAATTACAGAAGAAAAAAAATATGAAAGCGCCCATAAACACTATCAGGCTTTAAAAAAATATTATCAAAATGCAAGTGAAATAACGCAAAATGAAATTTTATCAAAACAAGATTTTACTTATTCGAGAGATGACTACTACGCGATTTTAACGTCTGCTGTAAACGGCTATTACAACTGCATTTATTTTTTGTTAGATGAAATAGACGTTAATTTAACTGATCGAATTAGTAACAAAAAATCAGAGATAGATAGAGTATTTAGTTGCATTGCGATTTTTATTTTAATTGGGATCATTGCGTATATAAAGTTTGTTCGTGGTGTGCTACAGCAACTGGGCGGCGACCCGCAGCAGATTGCAGATATTATAGAGGCGACTTCTCGAGGTGATCTTGATAGCGACATAGAGTCAAAATATCCCCACTCTTTGTTAGCAAATGTTAAGCATATGCAGGAAAAACTGCGTGAGAGCGATCAGGCGAGAAGTGAATATATAACATCGGCTACCCATGAGCTAAACGTTCCTCTGTCATCAATTAATAGTACATTATCACTTGCAGTGGGTGGGCATTTGGGGGTATTGCCCGATGAGGCGATAAGCTACTTAAATCTTGCGCAGATAAATGGTGTGCAGTTGAGTGAATTGATCGCCAAATTTTTAGATTTCAATAAATTATCGATAAGCAAGCTTGAATTGGATATGCGTGTTCAGCCCTTGATGCCAATAATCGAAGATGCAAAATCATCCATGGCGTCTTATGCACAAAAGTATGGAGTGCATATAGTTATGGGGCCTCGTTTCGAATATTTGTTGGTTAAAGTAGATTCGCGTCGAATGCGACAAGTGTTAAAAAATTTATTA
The DNA here is from genome assembly GCA_966096785.1 of uncultured Gammaproteobacteria bacterium. Taxonomy (GTDB): domain Bacteria; phylum Pseudomonadota; class Gammaproteobacteria; order Pseudomonadales; family Cellvibrionaceae; genus Cellvibrio. The sequence goes on from CBHTVU010000216.1 coordinate 3,356, forward strand.
TCAAATGCTGCAAAATTTTCTAACAAAGGCGAAGAGATAGTTATAAATATAACGGTCAACCTTGATAAAGTGAGAATTGATATTATTGACCATGGCTGTGGAATCGATGATGAACTTAAGGAGAGTTTATTTCAAAAGTATCCTCAAGAAATTTTATCCGAATCCAACCCGTCAAATGGCGCAGGCTTGGGACTTGTTATTTCTAAAAAGCTGGTAGAAGCTATGGATGGTGAAATTGGCTTTACCTCCACACCTGGAATAGGCTCGTGTTTTTATATAGATTTACCTCTGGAAGAACCGAACACGGAATAAACACTTGTGTAATCTGGTTCAGCTGAATTATTTTGCTAAAAAATCACCTGAGTCAATAAATTCAAATTTGCTTATGTCCTGTTTATAAACGTAGGCCCACGCATTAATGAGTTCGCCGCTACTTAACACTGTATTGACAATTTTTCGCTCATATTCATGTGGTTGCGGGGATTTTTTTGCGCAGCCCTCATAAATATCCAGCTCGTGAAGTTGGGCCTCGCTTTCGATTAAATAAACTTCCCCCATTGCCCAGTGTTCAGTTTCGCTCAACACCAATCCAGGATAGTAATCAACCATGTATAACTTGCCGCGGGTTTTGGCGGGGGACACAAAATCTGCTCCGCGTAAATATTCTCTGTGTGCATCGCTCTCACAAGCACTACGCAAAGTACCGTATACAAATAAATAATCAGTTTTAGCGGGTGATTCAGAATCGTACATCTAATTATTTGCTCCGTTTGGGTGTTGAATATTTGTGACAAGTTTGAATATGGTCATTTACCATTCCAGTTGCTTGCATAAAGGCGTAGCAAATCGTTGTACCAACAAAATTAAAACCTTTTTGTTTGAGTGCTTTACTCATTGCATCAGACTCTGGAGTTGAAGCCACTACTGTGCGAGTTGTTTTATGGCGATTATCAATAGTTTTTCCACCGACAAAACTCCATAGAAATGCACTAAAATTTTCACCATTTTTTTTCATAGCAACATAAGCTTGCGCATTTTTCACTGCACTTTCAATTTTTAGTTTGTTACGAATGATGCCCTCATTTTCCATAAGTTTGGCTTTTTTAGCGTCGCTATAGCGGGCAATTTTTTCCGGATTAAAATTATCAAAAGCTTTGCGATAATTTTCGCGCTTGCGCAAAACAGTAATCCAGGAAAGACCGGCTTGTGCACCTTCCAGAATGAGAAATTCAAATAATGTTTGGTCGTCATATACAGGTACGCCCCATTCAGTATCGTGATATTCAACATAGAGGGGGTCAGTACCGCACCAGGGGCAGCGAGTGGGTTCTGTCATTCTGATTCATCCGAAGTGCATGATTCTTGATGTTTTTCTTTCATGAGTGCTAAAAAATGTTGCAGGCTTTTTAGCTCATGGGTTTCAAAAATGTCAGTCATAATATCCAGGCTGTTGATACGATCAAGTCGGAAAGTACGGTAGTCATTGCGCAATTGGCACCATGCAACCAATGTCCAGACTTTACCCCAGAAAATTAACCCCAGAGGTTCTATGATGCGATTAGATTCCTGCGCATCTGCACGGGTGTAAATAATATTGACGCGCTGTCGGGCACGAATAGCTTCGCGAATAGGCTGGCTGTGTGCGGTATAAAATTTTTGCACATCTTCCATGTGAGGCACTAATAGCGGCAGGTTTTCATCGCTGTGCCGCAAATGATCAGGAAGTACAGAAAGAATTTTTTGCACGGCTTGCTTGGCGTGCGCAGCCATATCTGTATCACCCCAGCTGCTTACCATTCGAGCGCCCAACAAAAGCGCTTCCACTTCATGGCGATCAAACATCAATGGCGGTAGCTGATAGCGATGTGATAGCCGATAACCCACACCAGCTTCCCCTTCAACCGGTACACCAGACAAACTGAGGGATTGAACATCGCGATAAACAGTGCGCTCGGAGACTTGCAGGTGTTCACTCAATTGTTTCGCCGTCATAACAGTGCGACGGTTGCGCAATAGCGTTAGCAATTGAAAAAGACGTTCAGCGCGTTGCATGTATTACCTGAATATTTGGAGTGACCGATCATTTTTAAAAGTGTGGGAAGCGAAACGGACGCAGTAGGCCGCAAGATTGTGCAAAGTTTACACTAGGCGCTGCCAATAATTGTCAGTAGGAGGTCATCCTTAAAGTATTTTGTTGTCTTGGGCACACAATGCGCCAAAAAGTACGCCAAATATTGAGCGCTCTGTGCTACCTTTAGAGAATTGCTACGGCCCAAAATGGCTTGGCGCTTTGTATTTCACATGCAGTTCCATGCAAATAACAAGGTTAGTCTATGCATACATTTTACCCCGAGATAAAACCCTACCAACGTCATTGCATCGCTGTTGAAACCCCCCACGAACTTTATGTTGATGAGTCAGGCAATCCTGACGGAATCCCGGTGCTATTTGTACACGGTGGGCCGGGAGCAGGTTGTGGAAAATTTGATCGTCGATTTTTTGATCCGGAAGTTTATCGCATTGTACTCTTCGATCAACGTGGATCAGGACGTTCTCGCCCGCATGCGGAGTTGCAATCCAATTCCACTCAAAAACTGGTTGAAGATATAGAAGTTATTCGCAATACACTGGGCATTGAAAAGTGGGTGTTGTTTGGTGGTTCCTGGGGTTCAACGTTAAGTCTGGTTTATGCGGAAACTTATCCGGAGCGCGTAATGGGTTTGATTCTGCGCGGCATTTTTCTCTGCCGTCCAGTGGATCTGTTGTGGTTTTATCAAGACGGTGCGAATCGTCTGTTCCCCGATTATTGGGAAGATTTTGTGCAGCCGATTCCCGAAGAGGAGCGGCACGATATGATGAATGCTTACTATCGCCACCTCATCAGCGACAATCAAATTCAGCAAATGACTGCTGCAAAAGCCTGGTCATTATGGGAGGGCCGCACTGCGACCTTGCGCCCAAATCAGGATGTTGTTGATTCGTTTACCGAACCGCATCGCGCCCTATCTCTTGCGCGTATTGAAGCTCATTATTTTGTTAACAATGCATTCCTTGAAGAAAACCAAATCCTGCGGGATGCGCATAAGCTCGCGAATATTCCCGGTGTAATAGTGCACGGTCGTTACGATGTTATTTGTCCCCTGGATAACGCCTACCTATTACACAAGGCATGGTCAGGGTCGGAATTAAATATTATTCGTGAGGCGGGCCATGCTTCGCGTGAAGCGGGCATCGTTGACGCGCTGATTCGCGCAACCAATGACATGGCAAAAGAACTTGGCGAAAGACCGGATCAATTGGCCTAATGTTTGGTTTACTTCAACGCGTAAAGCGTGCCGCAGTCGATGTTAATGGCGAATGTGTAGGTAAAATTGATCAGGGAGTTTTACTTTTCCTTGGCATTGAAAAAACCGATACTGAAACCACAGCAGATAAATTGATTGAAAAAATGCTTGCTTATCGCATGTTCGCCGACGAGCAAAACAAAATGAATTGCAATGTTCAACAAATCAGCGGTGGAATTTTAGTGGTATCGCAATTTACATTAGCTGCGGATACTAACAAAGGATTGCGGCCCAGTTTTTCATCTGCAGCTCCACCTGCTCAGGCCGAGGCGCTCTACAATTATTTTGTTGAACAACTGCGATTAAAGCATTCACCTATAGCCACCGGAATATTCGCCGCAGATATGCAGGTTAGCCTGGT